>DQTM01000120.1 GCA_015662785.1 Sulfurospirillum arcachonense
ATATAGAGATGAATAAGATAGATATAAGTGAAACCATATGTAACATGGCAAGGCAAGAGGCTTTAACGTGAAAGCATCATTTATAATTCCAAGAAAAAAATATCTTTTTACTATGTTCACAAAAGTATGGTTGGTTTTTATAGGATCTATTTTTGTGTTATTAAACGTTTTTAACTTGTTTGTCATTTATAAAAATTCTGATTTTAAAAGTAGTGTAAAAGAGTTAGATACTTCAAGAGCTATGCTAGAGAGGAATATAGATGCCATAGATGAAAAAATAGGTTTTATATTAAGACAAAAAGCAGTAGCAGAAGAGATATATGCGAACAATATAATTTTAAAAGATAGTATGAAGAACCTGTTTGATTTGGTGCCTGACCAAATTACTCTGAACAAAGTTATTATGGAAAAAGATTCACTTATCATTTATGGTGTAACCCCTACTAGAGATGCATATGAGTTTCTTTTAGCAGCTCCTTTAAAGTCTATATTTCATACAAGTAATACTGTTTTTTATCTGACAGATAAGGGTTGGTATAATTTTGTTAGTACAAACAGAATTATAAATCCTGAGGATTTAAAATAATGGATAAAAGTATGGAAAAAATTGACATTGTAAAATTATTGATATACCTCTTGGTATTCATAGTTGTGACACTTTTTATGATTTTATTTGTTATTGTACCAAATGTCAAAGAGTACAGAGCCTCAAAGGTAGTGTATAAAAAAGCGTTTGTTCATAAAATGCGAGTAGAAAACATACTAGGTGATAGGAACATAGAATTTAGTAACTTAAATAGTGAAAACAGACGTGCTATTACATCTTTTATGCATAAGTTTTCAACGGATAATTTTATAAAATATGCGCGTAAGTTTTTTACTCAAGTCTCTTTAGTAGAGGTAGATAAAAAAGCACATAAAAAAGAATTTGTTGAGTATGAGTTAAAAGTAAGTTCATCTCTAAAAAGTCCTACAAATTTTTATGTTTTTTTAGAAGGTTTAAATAGATATGAAAACATAGTTCAAGCAGATTTTCCTATACTTATGGAATCTAATGCAAGTAAAATAAGCTCAGCATTTACTATAAAAGTTTACGATATAAACTCTACGCAATAGAGTATAAATAAGGTCTTATTTTAGAAGGTATTTTTTCAAGTCTACATTTTTCTTTGAACTTTTTATCCATAGTCACATTTACTACTGGGCATACATAGATTTTTTCAGCACCAAAAGCAATAGCAACTTTTGATGACACTATACAATCTTTTGTTTTTAGTATTTCATCTCTCATAGCACTGCTTAGTAAAACTCCAAGTTTTTTTACAACTCTGTCAATTCCACGAATATTGATTAAGTCATCTTCATCTCTTTTTAGGATATAGAGCTTTTTCTTTTGTTCTATCTCTTCAGGAAGTAGTCTTTGTTTGTCATTTTCAAGATACTCAAAACTCTTTTTGATTCCACTGCTAAACTGTTCACAAAATGATGAAGCAAACTCTTCACGAATTTGATTTCTAAAGTATTTTTTATCACTATTTGAAGAGTCTAAAAAGTGTCTTATTTTGTTTACATGTAAGAAGTTTAAAATCTCATTTTTATCAATGTGAAGAAGAGGTCGGATAGTTTTATAATCCTCACTCTGTTCAATCTCACTCATTCCACTAAGCTCAACTGCTCCAGCTCCTTTTGAGAGTTGCATTAAAAACCACTCTAGTTTATCATTGAGGTGATGAGCAGTAAGAAGAGTATTGTAAGAGTGCTCTTTTATGATTTTCTCAAAAAACTCATATCTTGTTGCTCTTGCATTGTGCTCAAAGTTATTGGCTTCAAGCTTACATGTAAAGATATAACACTTTTTTCCAAACTCTTTAGCTAAAGCTTTTGCATACTCTTGTTCTTCTAAACTCTGTTCTCTTGTTTGATAATTGACTATTGCTATATCAAACTCTACATGTAAAGCTTGAAGTATAAAAAAAAGTGCAGAAGAGTCACTTCCCGCAGAGAATGCCAATAGGTTTTTGCCTTTTTTTAACTCTTCTAAAATACTAGAAGAGAGTTTTGGTAACGCTAACAAGCAACTTGTCTCCTACTAACTCTTTGACTTTTGCTTCATAAGCTTTCCCAACTTCTAAAGCTCCAACGTCACTTTCGTTTACAAGTATTTCACCATCAATTTGTGGTGCCCAAGATAGTTTCTTAGCTCCCATAAAAAACTCACCTTCACTACTCTCGCCCTCAATAATAATTTGAATTGTTTTACCTAACTCATTGTTAAGAGATTTTTCGTGTTTAGTTTTAACTACCTCTTCAATTAGCTCAACTCTTTTGGTAACTTCATCTTCATCTACTTTTTCACTCATATCATATGCAGAAGTGTCTTCTTCGTCAGAGTAGGCAAATAGTGAAATTCTATCAAAATCAAAATCTTTCACAAACTCTAAAAGCTCGTTAAATTGGCTTTCACTCTCATTTGGATGCCCTATGATAAGACCAGTTCTTAAAAAGCTATCTTCAGAATTTCTCATCATTGTAAGTTGTTCTATGATTCTTTGTTTGCCAGCTCCTCTTTTCATAAGTTTTAGCATACTGTCACTTATGTGTTGAATCGGCATATCAAAATAGTTATGAAAAAGCTTTGAGTCTATGATAGTCTCTATAAGCTCATTTGAGGTAGTTGTAGGGTAAAGATAGAGTATTCTAGCACTCTTGATACCCTCAACTTTTTCTATAAGTTTTATAAGCTCTATCAAGCCCTCTTTTTTACCCAAATCACGTCCGTAAGAGCTACTGTCTTGTGAAATAAAACTAAAGTCATAAAAACCTTTTTTTACTAAGAGTGTTACCTCTTTTACAACAGATTCAGATGTACGTGAGTGAAGCTTACCCTTAAAGTTAGGAATTGCACAAAAACTACAACTCTGGTTACACCCTTCACTTAGCTTTATATAAGCATGAGAAATTGAACCAGTTATAACTCTCTCTTCATCATTTAGTAAATAAGTGGCAGGTGTAAAACGGCTTTTTTTACTATTGATGATTTCATCAATCTTGTCATAATCACCAGTTCCTGTAAAAAGATCAACCTCTGTAAGTTCTTCTTGAAGTTCTTCACGATATCTCTCCGTCAAACAGCCAGTAACCACAAGTAGAGAGTCCTTTTTGCGAATTTCATGCAATGAGAATATAGTATCTAAACTCTCCTCTTTAGCAGGTCCGATAAAGCCACAAGTATTGACTATAAGAACGTCTGCAACCTCTGGTTCATCTACTATCGTATAATCTTTTAATTTCCCTAACATAACTTCAGAATCTACTAGATTTTTGTTACACCCTAGTGAAACTAAATATAAATTTTTACTCATTTTTTTCCTAATTAAGTTTGTTTTTGAAGTCTTTGTTTAACATCTTTTATATTACTAAATCCAGAGTTTTTTTCTTCTCTTTCTTTTAAGATTTCAAGATGCCATTGTGGAGTAAAACCATTGGCACTAGGATATTTACTCATATCAGTCCGTAACTCTTCTAAAACAATAAATTTATCAGATAGATTTAGATGGCCTAGTTTTGATGCTGATTGCACACTTATCCTTTGCCGTTATTATACCCAAATTTCAAAAACTCATTTGGAGATAAAACCTCTATTTTTGAATTTTTAAATCCCTTTCTATCTCTGGTGATAATAACATCAATATCTGTAAAATGTGCACTTGTATATATCACACTATCTTCAAAATCTGTTCCACTATTTTCTAAGCTTTCTAGCAGGATTTTTTTATCAAGCTTAATAATTTCAAATAGTTCTAGTAGAGTTTTTATAGCTTCATTACATCTGTTTTTATCAGCGTGTTTGTTTAAAAGGTAGTAAATGGTTGTTATGGAGGTTGGATACAAAAATCCTACTATATCTTTATGTTCTATTTTTATAAATATTTCTTCAGCAAAATCAACAAATGGTTCTCTCTTAAGCAAAAGGTCTAGTACTACATTCGTATCAAGTAGAACTTTCATAAATATTTTTTTTCTAAATACTTGGAATAATCATTGTCGTTGAGCTTTGTATCTTTTAATATGCCGTAAAGTTTTGATGTTTTCTCTGCCCCAATAGATTTTTTATTACTCTCCTTAGCAATAACAGTTTTAAAAAAACTAGTTACCATTTTTGAAACAGAAGTATTGTGTTGTTTAGCGTACTGTTTTACTTTGTCTATTAAGTGAGGTTCTGAATATAGTGTTATCTTTGCATTCATAAAAATCCTTTGTCGTATATATATTTATAATTATACGACATAATATGAAATTTGTCAATTTTTCTAAAAAAATTCCAAATTTGGAAAATTTTCACTTTTCATAGTTTTTAGTCTACTTTTTAGACTTCCAACATGAATTTCAAGTTTATGTCCATCTGGGTCTAAAATATAGATGGAATTACCTTCACTGCTGTTTTTTTGCCACTCTTTTACATCATTTTCTAACATAAGTTTTTTCATATCTTTGAAGTTTTTTTCTAAAATATCAAAAGCTATATGTGTATAGTCGCAAGAGGGAAAAGACTCATCAAGATTTAGACAAAACCATAAGTTACCAAGTGACAAGTATGCTCCTTTTGACCATTTTGCATGAGGTTTCATGCCTAGAAGATTGACATAAAAATCAAACGATTTGTCTATATCTCGCACGGCAATGGTAATGTGATTTAATCCATGAATCATCTTATATCCACATATTGTCAATCAATCTAGTTTTGCCAACTTTTGCTGCGACTAGAATCATGCAGTTTTTTAAATCTATTTTCTCTATTTTATCAAATTTTCTGTTCGTTATTTCTATATATTCTACTTCTAATTCTTTTAAAACTTCTTTCATTTTTTCTTTGATTTTCTCTGCATGTAACTCACCACGCATAATCTCTATTGAGGCTATTTTTAGGGATTTTGAAATATTTAATGCTTGAAGTTTTTCATTTTCATCTAGATAAGCATTTCTTGATGAGAGAGCTAAACCATTTTCATCTCGTATTATCTCACAAGGGACAATAGTTGTATCTAAAAAAAGAGTTTTTACCATGTTTTGAATGAGAAAAAGTTGTTGAGCATCTTTTTTACCAAAGTAGGCATTTGTTGGTTTTGTAAGATTTAAAAGTTTTATAACTACTCTTAAAACTCCATCAAAATGCTTAGGTCTTTGGTATCCCTCAAGTATGAAACTTTGTTTCATGGGAGCTACTAGAATTGGTTCATTTTCAAAGTATATTTCATCGGTATTTGGCATAAAAAGAGCATCAACACCTGCTAGTTCACAGATTTTTAGATCTGCTTTTTGCCTGTTTGGGTAGCTCGTAAAATCTTCTCCTGCTAAAAACTGTATAGGATTGACAAAAATAGAGACAATCGTATTGTTATTTTTTTGCACAGATTCTTTGATAAGAGATATGTGCCCTTGGTGCAATGCGCCCATAGTTGGGACAAATCCGACGTTACATGTAAGTGATTTTCTATAATTAATTAGTTCTTTTGTAGTTTTTAATATTTTCATCTTAGGTTCTTTATTGTAAAATAAGAACTTATTATAGCAAAAAGGTATTAATTTGGACAGTTATGAGTACACAGAACTTTTAAAAAAATTAGCAATTAAGATTGACAATATAGCGCAGATTATAAAACCTGATTCTATCAAAGCAAGATTGAGTGAGATTGAACTCATAGAGCAAAATCCTGATTTCTGGAGTGATGCTAAAAAAGCAGCAGTTATTTCAAAAGAAAAGACTACAGCAAACTCTATTTTAAACAGATATGAAAAAGCAAAAGTTGCACTTGAAGATACAAATGATATTTATGAGATGGCAATAGAAGAGAGTGATGATGAGACTGTAGAAGAAACAGTAGCAGAAGCTTCTAGTTTAGAAACTCTTGTGAGTGACCTTGAAGTTGCTATGATGCTTAGTGGCAAGGAAGATAACAATAATGCAATCATATCTATCCACCCAGGGGCGGGTGGAACTGAAAGTCAAGATTGGGCTAGTATGTTGTACCGTATGTATCTAAGATGGGCTGAAAGAAAAGGTTTTAAAGTAGAAACTTTGGATTTTCAAGAGGGTGATGAAGCTGGTCTAAAAGATGTGAGTTTTGTAATCCGTGGATTAAATGCCTATGGTTATCTGAAAGTAGAAAATGGCATACATAGACTTGTAAGAATTTCTCCATTTGACTCCAATGCAAAAAGACATACTTCTTTTAGTTCTGTTATGGTGAGTCCTGAAGTGGATGATGATATTGATATTGCTATAGAAGATAGAGACATACGCATTGATACTTATCGTGCTAGTGGAGCAGGCGGTCAGCACGTCAACAAAACTGACTCTGCAATACGAATCACACATATAGAAACAGGTGTAGTCGTTCAGTGTCAAAACGATAGAAGTCAGCACAAAAACAAAGCGAATGCCATGAAAATGTTGAAATCAAGACTTTATGAGTTAGAGCTTGAACGTCAACAAGCTGAAAAAGCAGGAATTGAGAAGAGTGAGATAGGCTGGGGACATCAGATACGTTCATACGTTATGGCTCCATATCAACAGGTAAAAGATACAAGAAGCAATATTCCTTACTCAAATGTAAGTGGTATTCTCGATGGTGACATCTCTAAAATGATAGAAGATGTTTTAATTTCTCTACAGAAATAGAAGGAGCGGGACGGGCTGCTTTTACAAAGTAAAAGATGCCTGTACTCGACAACAAAAAAAGGAAAAAAATGACAAATGATGCTATTTTAAAGCAACTAGGATACACAGTGACCCAAAGTGCCATGGCACAAGTAGAAAAAGTAATAAAAAATACACATAATTTTGAGCAAGTAGAAAAACACCTCATAACTTTGCACGATCAACTTCAAGCACATCTCTCTTATATAGCACTTTCAAGTAACAAAGATTACTTCAAGATAAAAAATGAAGCAAAAGGTACAGAAATGATATCTGAAGTAAATGAGATAATTGCTCATTGGTCAGATAAATATAAAATAGATATAGAAAAAGTAGATGGGAAAGATACATACTACGTTATAGGTTACAAGTAACTTGACTTATACGCTCATTCATACGATTCATATTTTTTCAGTTTTTATATATGGGGGTTTTCTTTTTACAGATAATCTTTTTATGGCAAAGATGAAACAAACTCTTAATGATGAAGAACATGCAAAAGCAAGAGAATCTATCATGATGCATGTTAGAAAAGTAGTACC
>DQTM01000215.1 GCA_015662785.1 Sulfurospirillum arcachonense
CCACCTTATTGGTGGTGTAAATTTTTAATGAATGTGCCTTGAGTGCAATGATAGATAATATTTTTAATTTTCTATTGCATAATTTGGGTTAAACCATAACTTCTCGTCTTTTTTATCTGTTCTATGACCTCTTCTATTTTTTCTGCTCTATTAATTCGTTCAAGTGTTTTATTATCGGTCGATTGAATGCCTTACTCTATCCAGACCTCTTTTGTTTTAAATTTCTGGCTCAAGTACTCCAAGAGTTTATCTTCTACACAATCAGCTCTAGTTCCTATGCTTATTCTAATAGTATCTTCTAATTCAAAAGATCTATCATACAGAGTTTTTAGAGTATCAAATGGAGCATAGGTGTTTGTAAATGATTGAAAATATACTAAGAATTTTTTGGCATTGAACTTTTTTGTAAGTCTAGTTTTTGTTTGATTAAACTGCGATTCTAATTGAACTAATTGAGAAGATAAAAAAGGGTTTGTTTTGGAATTTATATTTAAAGAGATTCCCTTTGGTTTTTGCACTCCATGATTTGGACTAAAAGACTCATTTTCACAAAAAACACAACCACCACGAGCTTTACTCCCATCTATGTTTGGACAGGTAAATCCAAGCATAGAGATTGGAGTTTTATAAACATTTACACCATATTTTTTACGAAAATATCTTCCCGCTGTTAAAATCTCTACCATTTATTATTTTATAAAATAGTTTCCATCAAAACTAACCAATGAATACTTTGTATCATCGCCAAGACTCTTTTTAAGTGCATCTATACTTAAAAAGTCTAAAGAATCAGCTTCAACATAGTCCTTAATCTCTTCAATAGAGTAATTGGCACTTATAAGCTCTTTGTAACTTGGTGTATCTATACCATACTTACAAGGGTGCTCTATAGTCGGAGAAGCTATACGCATGTGCACTTCACTTGCTCCTGCCTCTTTTAGAATTTTTATGATTCTTTTTGCAGTTGTTCCTCTTACAATACTGTCATCTATGACAACTATTTTTTTGCCTTTTAAAAGTGCCCTAATAGGTAAAAGTTTTAGTTTTACTTTCATATCACGACGTTCTTGCGTTGGTTCTATAAAAGTTCTTCCTACATAGTGATTTCTTACTATCCCCATCTCAAATGGAATTCCACTCTCTTCAGCATAACCTAGAGCCGCGCTCACTCCACTATCAGGTACAGGTATAACTAAATCAGCATCAACTTTTTGCTCTCTTGCTAATGCTCTTCCCATCTCTTTTCTAACGGCATATACATTTTTACCCTCAATATCACTATCAGGTCTAGCAAAGTAAATATACTCAAACGCACATATATGTGGATCTGGCTCAAAAAGTTGGATAGATTTATACTCATCACAACCTTTTTCAAAGATTAACATCTCTCCAGGTTTTATATCTCTAACAAATGTAGCTCCAACTAAATCAAAAGCACAAGTTTCACTAGAAACTATATATCCACCATTCTCAAGACGACCCAAACTAAAAGGACGAACTCCATATCTATCTCTTATGGCAAACATCTTAGTACGACTCTGTATACAAAGGCAATACGCACCTTTAATAACATCCAAAGCCTCAATGATTCTATCTTTAAGTCTCTCTTTTTGACTTCTTGCTATAAGGTGGATTATATTTTCTGTGTCCATGTCAGATTGGAAAATTGCACCTTGCTCTATGAGTGAATTTCTCACTTCATTTTTGTTTATCAAGTTTCCATTATGAACTACTGAAATCTCACCTAATTGATAAGAAGCATAAACTGGTTGAGCATCCCAAGTTGAAGCTTTTCCTGCTGTTGAGTATCTATTGTGTCCTACTGCCATATGGCCTTTTAATTTAGTAAGTGCTTGCTCATCAAAAACATCAGTTACTAAACCTCTTTTTTTAACAGTCGTTATATTTTTACCATCACTTGTACTTATTCCCGTTGCTTCTTGCCCACGATGCTGCATTGCAAACAGAGCATAATACGCTACACGCGAAGCATCACTATTGCCAAAAACCCCAACTATTGCACACATTAATTTAGTCCTAAACAATCACTTATGTGATATAAACCATTTGGTTGATTTACTATCCACATTGAAGCTCTTAAAGCACCTTTTGCAAATGTATCTCTACTTGTTGCAGTATGATTTAGTTCGATAAACTCACCATCGTTATAAAAACCTACAGTATGACGACCTACTATATCACCACCTCTTAAAGCCATAATAGCAATTTCATCTTTGTTTCTCTCACCAATTAGTCCATTTCTTCCACTTACTCTAACATCATCAAGAACTAAACCTCTTGCCTTTGCAGCATGTTCTCCAAAAGTAATGGCCGTTCCACTTGGTGCATCTTTTTTGTATCTGTGGTGTTGTTCTACTATTTCTATATCAAAGTCACTTAAACTTTTTGAAGCAAGCTCAACCAATCTATTCATAACAGCCACACCAAGTGACATATTTGTAGAGTAAAGAATTGGCATTTTTGTACTTGCTTCTTGTAGAAGATTTAATTGATGAGGATTAAGTCCTGTTGTACCTATAACCAAAGGAGTAGGATTAGCTAAAGCAGCTTCTAAAAGAGCCTCTGTTCCAACTGCAATGGTAAAGTCTATAACAACATCACTCTTCTGTAAAAGCGTATTTGCTTCATTTGTAATCTCAACATCTTCAGGAAGAGTAAAATCAAAATCCTCTATAGCATGCAGCATATATGGACGTGCCTCTTCCTCTTTTTTTAAATTTTCTATTAAAAGTCTTCCAACTCTACCAGTTGATCCATGAATTCCAACATTTATCATCAATTACCTTTTTATCATTTTTTGAAGCGACTAGTCATTGACATATTCTAAAGCTTGTATACCTGCTATTGCACCATCACCTGCGGCACTAACTACTTGCTTTGGAGCATCTATACGGATATCTCCACCTGCAAACAATCCTTTTACTGAAGTTTTCATCTTTAAGTCCACTATAACATTTCCATTTTTATCTAAATCGCAAAGCTCACTTCCATCTTCTTGTTTTAAAATTTGGTTGTTTACATTCATCCCAACAAAAACAAAAATTCCTGGAACTTCTAGAGCTCTTTCATTGCCATCTTTATCAGCTATAGTTACACCTGTAACACCCATCATATCACCAACTATCTCTTTTACACTAGAGTTTAAAACTAACTCTATCTTATCATTATTTTTAACTTTTTCAACAGTTACTGGCGAAGCTCTAAACGTATCACGTCTATGTATTAAATGTACTTTTGAACATATATTTGCAAGGTAAAGTGCCTCTTCAAGAGCAGTATCACCACCACCTAAAACTGCAACTTCTTTTCCTTTATAGAAAAACCCGTCACAAGTAGCACAAGTACTAACACCCTTTCCAAAAAACTTATCTTCACCTTCTATGCCTGCTCGTCTAGGAGTACTTCCCGTTGAGATTAGAACACTTTTAGCTTCTACAATTTCTCCACCAAGAAGTGCTATTTTAAAAATATCTCCATCTTTACTAACGCGACTTACCTCTTCCATACGATGTTTCATACCAAATCTCATACACTGCTCTGGCCATGGCTCCATAAGTTCCATACCAGTTACCTCATGAGCAATTCCAGGGTAGTTTTCTATCTCACTACTTCCAGTAATTTGACCCCCAGGAAGCCCTTTTTCAAACATAACTACATCTTTTAATCCACCACGAGTTGCATACATTCCAGCTGTAAGCCCAGTAGGACCGCCACCTATAATCGCTAAATCTAACATTTTACTTCTCCTATTTCTTATAATTTAACTCAAGTTACTCTACAACTTCAATTAAACTATCTTGTTTAAAATTTGAATTTTTAAATCTCTTGATTCTAAAAGCACTTGGAACATCATATACATTGAAACGCTGAAC
>DQTM01000204.1 GCA_015662785.1 Sulfurospirillum arcachonense
AATTCAATCTTTAGAAAAAAACATAAAATCAAATCTCATCTAAACAGCAAGTAAAATAAAAGCGGATATTTCTCGGAGAGGAATATTCAAGATACCTGCTAGGTCTTAAAAGATTTTCGTCAGAAAATGTAATGAAAAAAGCAATTTTTTGCTTTCCTTTTTTTCTCTTTATTTTAAAGAATTATTTTAAAGAATAGTTGTAACTATGTGAACAACTATCACCAAGCCCCAAACTTGGGGAATGTAAAAAATACTTTCGTGTGTAAAATTCCTGATTAACGTGTGTAAAATTCCTGATTAACGTGTGTAATTTTCCTGTTTAGTGTGTAAATATAAACTGAATCATTAAATTAAAATAGTTGTCATTAAAGTATTTTTGTGTGTACGGATGATTAAGTAACATGAAAGTATTTAATGTGTAGAATTAAACTTAGGACATTAAACACAAATAAAGGACATTAAAATGCTTCCATCAGAATACAAAAGACAGAAAAGAGCCTCTAATAAAAAACCCAAAGTACGCCAAAAAATAGCAAATACTTTTATAGAAAGTGCTATCACAAAAAGTAACTTATCTGCTTTAAAAACACTCTATTTTTTATCTACAATACTTTCTAAAATAGATATGGAAAATATGAAAGATGATAAAATCGTCGGGATAAAAATAGATAAGAAAGAGATGTTAAAATTTACTGAGTTATCTGTTGATACGCTCGTTAAAACTACAAAATCCATGCAACAAACTAGCATTACTTTTATAGATGAAAAAGAGGGGATTATCGAGGGAATGAGTTTACTACCACGTTATAAGTTTGTAGCAGGTAAAAATATAGTGGAACTTGACCTCTATGCACGTATAGCTAAGATGATAGTAGCCGTTAAAACTAAGTACACGCCAATGAACATAAAAGATTTAATGAAACTACGAAACAAGCACTCTATAAGAGTGTTAGCCTTGCTTTCTAGGATAAATACATACAAAGATAAAGAGGGTAATTCTCTGCCAAAAAGAAAATATATGACTCTTGAAGACATGAATGAATTTTTTGGAACGAAATACAGAAGCTGGGGAGAAATAGAAAGAAGTATTATAAGACCTGTAAAAGAAGAACTAGACGCAAACTCTAAACTGAGTTTCATATATGAAGCAGACTATGAGAACTTAGGAAAAGGTCGTCCAGCATTTAAAAATGTAACTATTGACGTAATTCAAAAGAACACTGTACAAGGTAGATTGCTATGAAAATTTTTACTATTAATTCCAAAAAAGAAGAAGACGATAACTATTATGCCTGGAACAAAAAGGGGTCTGAAATGAAAAAATTTTATATAGTTAATTTAGGAAATTTAGAAACAAAAAAATTTGATACTTTTAAGAGTGCAAAGAATTTTATGTTGTTGATTGATGTTGATTGTTCTTTAGAGCTGTATAATAAAAATGGTAAATTTGTTAAATTAATTTCATTTGTAAGTGATGGCAAATATTGCAAATTATGATTTTGCTCTTCCATCATAAACTTATTTGATAGGGGCTTCCCCCACACTCCTTCCACTCTTTACAAAAGTCTAGCCTTGTGCTATACTTTGCGAACAGAAACCTGCAAGGTGTCTAGTGAGTACTCACTAGACACCCTAAAGGGTTTCTGTGAGTTTTCTCATACCACAAGGGTAATCAAAAAGGAGAGAAGATGGCAACTTCAAGTATACATATTGGAAATGGTGGTGATGGATATTTTGGTCACAACTCACGAGAACAAGAAACTACAAATTCAATTTTTAAAGATGAACAAAATTATTGCTCGTGTTCTAAAAATGAAGCCTTTGAAATTTATCGAAGTGAGCTAAAAATTCGCAGTGAAAAATATACAAATCGTACAGGTCAGAAATTACAAAAAAATGTAATCACTCATTTATCAGCAATCGTAAATTTTAACAAAGAGCATACTGAAAAAGATATAAAAAAAGTTTGTGATTATTTAGAAAAAAAATACGATACAAAAGTAATTCAATTTTCAATGCACAGAGACGAGGGTCACATTTCAGAAGATGGCGAAAAGATAAAAAACTATCACGCTCATATTGAATTTTTAGGACTCGATAGTCAAGGCAAAAGTTTAAAAAGAAATTTTCATAAAAAAGAATTAAGTGAGCTTCAAACAGAAGTTGCAAAACTTCTAAATATGGAACGTGGTAAAAACTTTAATAAAGAGTTCAAAGAGTTCAAAAATGGCGAGAGAGCAAATATGCCTACTAAGGCTAAAAGACTTGATACATACGACTACAAAGCTCACAAGCAAGAAGAAACTAAACAGACATTAGCAAAGCAAAAAGACTTAAAAGAAATAATATCAAAGCTACGCTCTGACCTTAGGGAGAAAAAAGCAGTCAGAGCAGATTATGCAAATTTAGAGCAACTAAACAAAGATTTCAAGGCTCAAATCAAAGCTAAAGAGCTTACGATTGAAGAATTAAACTCTAAAATATTAGATTATCAACGAGAGCAAAGTAAAGAAAGATTAAAAAGTGATGATATACAAAATAAGCTCAAAAATGCACGAGAAACGATAGAAATACAAAAAACGACTATTGATATGCTAAAGCGTGAGAAAATCAATTCTACGCAAGAT
>DQTM01000267.1 GCA_015662785.1 Sulfurospirillum arcachonense
GCCCACATGAGCTGGTTAAACCATGCTGTAGTAGGCGATGAGCGTTATGGTTCTGACTACAAAAAAGGTGATAGAATGGGGCTTCATGCAACAAAGCTTAGCATTTTTCACCCAACAAAGAAAAAAAACATAACTATTGAAGTAGATGCACCTAAAGCATTTTATGACTTGATAAACTAAGGAGTTGACCTATTTTTAAATGGGTCGCTTCTTCTTTTGAGTACTTAATTTCTATGAGTTGCTGTCCTACAAGCACCGTAGCGAAGCCTTGCTCGTCTAGCTCTAAAAGTTCTCCCTCTAAGTTATGTTTGTCTTTCATCATGACTTCTTTTGGCGTTCCATCATTCACTATTGTCCCATTTTCTAAAACCAAAACACGTGAAGCCATACGGTAAATCTCAGAGCTATCATGACTGACCATAATAGTTGTTGTTCCAAAAGCTTTATGCAGTTTTAAAATCTCATTCTGAAGTTTCAAACGCATGTTTGCGTCAAGTGCAGAGAGAGGTTCATCTAAAAGTAGAAGTTTCGGTCGGTTCATCAACGCACGACACAAGGCTACTCTTTGTTTTTGCCCACCACTTAGCATTTTAGGTAATTGTTTTTTCAAGCTAGTGAGTTCTGTTAATTTAAGAAGTTCATTCGCAAAGTTTAGGTCGTTATTTACAAACAGTAAATTCTCTTCCACTGTCATATTTTCAAACAAAGCATAATCTTGAAATACAAAACCTATGTTTCGTTTCTGAACAGCCAATGCTTTTCCCTGAGCTAACCAAAAAACATCATTCATGCTCATGTTACCTTCTGCTATTTCTAGTCCAGCGAGTATGCGAAGTAAAGTTGTTTTTCCCGAACCACTTTTACCCGATATAGCTACAAACTCACCCTCTTTGATGTTACATTTTACTTCTAAATTCATCTCACCATTTGAGCCATGAAGCGTTTTATTTATGTCTATGTTAAACACTAGTTAAACCCTCCAATCTTCTTTTGAGTATGGTTAAATATATAAACAGACAACAAAACTACAAAACTAATGAGAAGCATTATCCCCGAATAAATATGAGCCATTGTATAATCCATTATCTCCACCATCTCATATATAGCAATGGATGCCACTTTAGTCTCTCCAGAAATGCTCCCACCAATCATCAAAATCACCCCAAACTCCCCTACCGTATGAGCAAAAGTAATGATGAGTGCTGTAAGTAATGCAGGTCGTATGTTAGGTAATGCCACCCTAAAAAGCGTAACTATTTTAGACTTACCAGCTAGGTACGAAGCTTCCAACATGTTTTTGTTCAAACCCTCAAACCCACCTTGTAAGGGTTGCACCATAAAAGGCAAAGAGTAAAAACAAGACGCAATGACTAAACCTGTAAAGGTAAAGTTTAAATCAACCTCTGCAAAGACTATTAAGATGTAAAAACCTAAAACAGAGGGAGGTAATACTATGGGTAAGGCTGTTAATGCTTCTATGAATGGCTTTGTTTTTGATTTTGTCTGAGACAAGTACCATGCTAGAGGTAGGCTTAGTATAAAAAGTATGAGCGTGGTTATTCCTGCTAGTTTGAATGATAGTAGGAATGGGGTTAGGTCTAGGGTTTTTAGGGTTTCTAGCATTAAAAACTCCGTAGGGTGCTGTTTTCCAACGCACCACAAATTGGCATAAAGAAAATATCTATTTTTGGATTTGGATTATTGGTGCGTTGAAAACAGCACCCTACAAAGATATCATTAAGTATCAAAATTTTCTTCTTCATTTAAATACATTAAACATAAATCTATCAAAAAAAGCATTCTAAAAAAGAAGTATCGTTCAAACAACATAGAGTTAACGCGTTCTCGTAGAGTTCTTACATTCCATCTTTCTTTAGCACACATAACAATGTAAAACTCCCGTTTTAACTCATCTTTTACTTTTATGAACTCGATGAAATGTGACCAACTCAATTTGCGTGACAATGTCGCACAAATCTCTTTGCCATAGGTAGCTCTTTCATCTTTTAAAATTTCTACGTTTAACTGTTTCCCTATCTCCCAATAAGATAAAACCATCGTATTATTTAACTGTATCGTAACTTCTTGTTTTGAGGTATCTATTATGGTTTTTATATTATTGTATAGGGTTGATATATTTTTTTTAGGTTTTATATTTGGCATTTTAAACTCCTATGTCTATTTATTATTTTAACATTTAAAAATATATTTTGTGATAAATATGTCAGATTGTAATGTTTGTAGGGGGCGATTGCTATCCCAGCATCAATGAGCATGAAGAAAATATCTTTTTTAAAGTTTGAATTATTGGTTCGATGGCAATCGCCCCCTACAAGAGCTTTCATTTGATTAGAATACCTGTTTTTACAAAAGAGTTTATTTTATTAAACAATTCTATATCAAGTTTATATTCTGCTGAAGACATTTTGAAAAAATTGAAAAAATGTAAACTTTTAACAACATTATCATTATCTTGGATATATTTTATTTTTTCTTTTTTAAATTTCTCATTATCCTTAGTTTCAACATTATAAATTATTCGTTCAATTACATTTTGTGTACAATAGTCTATCTCATCATTTATATATTCTTCAATCTCTTGATAATCTATTTCATTAATAGAATTTATTATATAGTTTACACCCTCAACTATGTTAGGAGTATGTGTATAATGCACATCATTAAATGATTTGAATATATTATGAGAATTTTTATCAACCTGAATCATTTTACTCTCAAAGGTTAGATGATTTAAAATAAAATTTATTGTACTCATAACTAATACTCTAATTACCTTTACATCTAAACCTTTTTCCCTCTTCCACTCTAAACAATTATCTAAAACTTGAATATATATTCGAGCATTTAATTCTTCCGTTTCTATAATAGCTTTTAAAATATTTTCTTTATACCAATATAAAGTTTGATACCTTTCATTACTAACTATAGACCCAAATAATTCTTCAATAGTTGGCTCAAAATAAAAATATTTATTAACCGTTTTTTCTTTTACTCGTCTAAAAACTTCTGCCTCTTTTCCTTCAAAAACATCCGAATTTAAAATAATAACTATTTTACAATTCATCTCTACAGCAAGTTGAGATATAAACCCAAACAAATCATTTAAATCAATCTTTTTTGATTTTCTTTCAAAGTCATCTAAACAAATTACTCCACCATCTTCTATAAAAGATTCTGCTTTTTCTATCTTTTTCTCTTCATCATACTCTTCAAGTTTCTTACTTATCTCTTTTGTATCAGCCTTAAGACCAAAAGCAGAAAATGAAAATATTTTACTCCCAACACCAAATGCAGATATTGCTTTTTTCTTAACATTACTTTCATCTTCTATACTTGCATAAGCTTTAAATAATATCTCATTTTTAAGAGCTTCAATGTTATCTTTTCCATATAAGCTAACATAAACACAAGCTTTTTTTCCATCTTTCAATTTTGGAGCTAATTCTTTTTCTATCTCATTCTGCCAAAAATATGTTTTACCTGCTCCCCAAGCACCTGAAAGCATAATAGTTTTTCCATTGTTACTATCATCTAATAAAAATGCATTTTCTTTTTTAAGAAGATAATTTTTTAAATCTTTTGTATTTGACACTCTTTAATGTCCTTTAAAAATATAATAAATACCATTATAGCACTTTAAATCAAACTTCTAAAACTCTATTTCCTAACATTTATTAATTAATTTTCCATTTTATATATATCAAAAAAGTTAAACTATATCATGAGTTAACATGACCTAAATTATGAGTTAACATAAATATTA
>DQTM01000269.1 GCA_015662785.1 Sulfurospirillum arcachonense
AAAAACAAAATGCAAGAGTTTAAAACTGCTGCATCAGATGCAGGTGACCATATTGTTGATTTAATAATTGTTTTTATTTTTCAAACTATGCTTTTCCCTATACTTTTTTTATGGTTTTTATATAGACTTCTTATTGCTTTTTCAAGGTCGTTTCATAACCCATAACAGGATTTTGTGGTATTAAAAAAGAGAGAGCAAAAGAACAAATTGCAATTGCTGCGCCTATGATAAAAACAAGTGAGTGTGAGTACAGCCAAATAAGCCCAAGAACAGCTGGTAAAAATACAGCAGCTATGTGGTTTATGGTAAAACTAACAGCACTTGCACTTGCTAAATCTTTTGGATCTGCTATTTTTTGGAAGTATGTTTTAAGTGCTATTGTCATTGAAAAGAGTAAGTGATCAACAACATAAAGAGCATAAGCAAAATATAAATTTTCTACAAAAGCATAAGAGACAAATACTAAGACTAAACCAAGGTACTCAATTCTTAGTGTAATTCTTTCTCCAATTTTAGCAATGAATCTTCCTATAAAAGGAGCAAAATAGATATTTAGTATAGAGTTTACAAACAGTAGTGAAACCATATTGTGTATATCTACACCAAATTTTTCTACTAACATAAATGAGGCAAAAACCATAAATATCTGTCTTCTAGCTCCTGCAAAAAAAGTGAGAACGTAAAATAACCAATACTCTTTTTTTAGTTTAAGTTTTTTCTCTTGAACTACATCATCTTTAAAGTGCTCAAATCCAATCCAAGCAAGAATTCCTATAACAAATGTAACTCCACCAAAAAAGAGATAGATATATTTATACTCAATAGAGTAAAATTTCATAAATACAAATATAATTACAAATACTATCAAACTAGTAAATGATTTTACAGCGGTTATTTTTCCTAATATAATAGGTGCTCTTGCTTTGTCTAACCATTGTAAAGAGAGTGATTGGTTTAGTGTTTCAAGATAGTGAAAGCCAAGTGACATAATAACAGTTGTAACATAAAGCCCAATAACACTAGGAAACATACCAGTGAAAGCTACACCAACTCCTAAAAACATCATAGAAATATAAACGAGTCTTTGTTGGGATACTAACATAAGAACAAAGATAACTCCAAATGCTAAAAAACCGGGAATCTCTCTGATGCTTTGAAGCATACCAATTTGAGCTCCATCAAAAGAGGCAATCTCAATTGCAAAGTTGTTTAAAAGTGACATCCAAGAAGAAAAAGAGAACATCATAGCGATAGAGATGAGGTAAAGTAAAGCAATGCGTGATTTAAAAAGGTTCATTATCATATGGGAATTATAGCTTTATTATCCATTCGTTTAGTTTTAAATGGCAAAATAACATTAAATTTAGATAGTTTTCACTATAATCACATTTTTAAAAACGGACGCTACATGTACAAAGAAGCTTGGAATAAAATCACAAATGCTAGAT
This sequence comes from Sulfurospirillum arcachonense, assembly GCA_015662785.1. GTDB lineage: Bacteria > Campylobacterota > Campylobacteria > Campylobacterales > Sulfurospirillaceae > Sulfurospirillum_A > Sulfurospirillum_A arcachonense_A. The sequence goes on from DQTM01000269.1 coordinate 1,449, forward strand.
ATATCGTTATAGTCTCTCATATCCATCCAGATGGAGATACTTTAGGGTCTACTTTGGCACTTTATAATGTTTTAAAAGAGCAAGGTAAAAAAGTAGCACTTTTTAATGCTACAAAAGATGAACTTCCAAGAGAATTTGGTTTTTTAGACGGCTTTTCAAAGATTCAAGGAAAACTTCCAAAGTTTTTTGATTTGTTGGTTTGTTGTGATAGTGCTAGTTTTGATAGACTTGGAGTACGGCGTGGTGATTACGAGATAGTCAATATTGACCATCATAAAAGTAACAAAAACTTTGGTGATATAAATGTTGTTTTGAGCGAAGCCTCTAGTGCAGGTGTAGTTCTTTATCAACTTTTAAAAGCAAATGATATAAAAATATCAAAAAAAACAGCAACAGCTCTATATACATCTGTAGCAGATGATACTGGGTTTTTTAGATATGGTGGCATTGATGCTGGGACATTTAAAATAGCTTCAGATCTCATAGAGTGTGGAGCAGATCCAAGAAAAATTGCTAGCGAAGTAAAAAGCAGTGTCTCTTTAGCAAAGACAAGATTGATAGCGCATATGCTTAGCAATTTTGAATTGCATCAAGACGCGACTATAGCTTCTATAATTTTAGATAAAAAGATTTTAGACGAAACAGGTGCGAAAAGAAGTGATACTAAAAATATCATAAGTATGCTTCGTGATATTGCAAATGTAAAAGTAGCTTTAATGGTACTAGAGCTTGATGAGAGTTGTAAGATTTCACTTAGAAGTGATGGAGATATGGATGTCTCTAAGATTTCAGCCATATACAATGGCGGAGGGCACAAAGGTGCCGCAGGTTTTAATGTAAGCAGTAGCGATTCAAGAGCTACATGTAAAGAAATATTAGATTTATTTAAGAGGTAGTATGAGACATACAGAAGAGAAACTTCATGCTTTAGTCGCGAGGAATTTTTTCTGGGCTTTGCTCAGTAAAAAGGGGATAATTTGAGAAGAAAGAAAAGTTCAGCAGGGATAGTAGTTTTAATTGTTTTGATTTTGATAACAGCATCATTGGCGTATTTGTATAATTCAAAGATGTTCGAAAGAACTCCACCAACTATAGAGTTGGCTAAAAAGATAGATTGGAATCTAAAAAAACCAATACCTGTTAAAATAAGTGATGAGAGTGGCATAAAATTTATCCGTGCAACTTTGAGTGATGGTAAAAACTCTATTGTTTTGACTAAAAAGCTTTTTGAAATTTCTAAAAAAGAGTATGTTTTAGATATAAAGTTTCCAAGAACAGGATTCGTAAGTAACAAAAAGAATTTTGAGTTAACTATAGAAGCTATTGATGCGAGTAAGTGGAACTTTCTTTCTGGGAACAGAGCTATTAAAAAATCTGTTATACATGTAGATACTAAAAGACCAGAGCTTATAGTTATAAACAACTCATATAAGATTATTAAAGGTGGTGTTGCTACTGTTGTATTTAAAGCCAAAGATATTAATTTGAAAGAGCTTTATATACAAACTAATTTTGGTAAAATATTTCAACCTACATCTTTTTATAAAGATGATTACTATGTATCACTTCTTGCATGGCCAAGCAGTGAAAAAAGTTTTAAAGCTACAATTGTTGCACGTGACTATGCGGGTAATGTTGTAAAAAGTAGAGTTAGATTTTATCTGAAAGGTAAAAAGTATAGAGTATCAAGGATAAAACTAAAAGATAGATTTTTAGATGGCAAAATAGCTGATTTAGCAGAAGAAGAGAATCCTAATTCAGCAAATATGAATAGAATTGAAAAATTTAAGTTTGTAAATGAAGATTTGAGAAAGAGAAATGAAGATAAAATAAGTCAAATTACAGCAAAAGTTTCAAAAGAGAGAATAAGCTCTTTTAGTATGAAACCATTTTATCCACTTAAAAATGCAGCAGCAGTTGCAAGTTTTGGAGATCATAGGTATTTTAAATACGATGGAAATCTTGTAAGTGAATCTTATCATTTAGGATTAGACCTCGCTAGTACAGCTGGGGCAGATGTTGTAGTTTCTAACGCAGGTGAAGTAGTTTATACTCAATACAATGGCATATATGGAAAAAATATTATCATATCTCATGGCTTAGGAGTGTATTCTCTTTATGGACATAACTCTAGCTTTTTAGTTGATGAAGGAGAGCAAGTAAAGGCTGGTGATGTTATAGCAAAAACTGGTATGACAGGACTTGCACTTGGAGATCATCTTCATTTTAGTATGTTAGTCCAAGGAGTTGAAGTTCGTCCAGAAGAGTGGATGGATAAGAACTGGATGAAAGATAATATTTTCGGTGTTATCAATTCAGCAAAAAAGATAATTGATCGCAAATGATAGTTAAACAAAAAAACTTACGTGTTTTTCATATAACAGTATCTAGTAAAGAAGATTTTTTAGATTATTTGAAGAAAAATAAAATATTACTAATGGAATTCTTTTTGCTTATTGATGGTGAAGTTGATGAGAGTATAGAAAAAATACTTGAGAAAGAAGGTATGTGTTATAAAAATATATCTACATGTAAGCTAAAACTTTCAAGTGTTAAAAAAGAGTTAGCTCCTCTTGCTCCAAAACAAGTTGAGCAAAAAGAGATGATTCTAGAAGAACCAATCTCAAAAGATAAATTGAAGATTTATGAGAGACCAATACGCTCTGGTGAAGAGATAAACGAAGAGTTACCTGTCGTAGTTTTTGGACGTATCAATAGTGGTGCAAACCTTTTTTGTACACAAAGTGTATCAATATATGGCATAATAGATGGTTTAGTTCAATGTGATGGAGAGTATATAGTACTTCATGGCTTGAGCCAACGAGGTAATTTGATTTTTAATGGAGAGATTATTGAACGAGAACTTCTCCAAGATAATGTTTTACAGAAGATAACACTGAAAAACAATACAATAGATATAATAAAGGTATAGAGTTGCGTCAAATAACAGTTGCAAAAAAGACTCAAAGTGTTGGTATAGGGTTACATAAAGGTGAACCTATAGAAATAACACTAGAACCACTTGAAGCAAATAGCGGTATAGTTTTTTATAGATCAGACGTTGGTATGAGCATAAAAGCAGCTCCTAGTAGTGTGGTAAATACTAGCAATGCAACTGTTATCGGTGATGGACAAAATTACATTTCAACTATAGAGCATCTACTCTCAGCAATCTACTCTTATGGTATAGATAATATACTTATAACTTTAAATGGAGCAGAAGTCCCAGTTATGGATGGAAGTGGAGCCAGTTTTTGTATGATGCTTGACGAAGCTGGGAAAAGAGAACTAGATATAAACAAGAGTGTTTTAATTATAACAAGAGAAGTAGAAGTAGTCGATGGAAAGAAGTTTGTTAGAGTAAAACCATCAAAAAAACCATCATATAATTTTGAAATTGATTTTCCTCATCCTATTATAGGAAAACAAGATTACCAGTTTAGATTTAGTAAGCGTGGGTATATTGAAGAAATTTCTCGCGCAAGAACATTTGGCTTTTTAAAAGATGTTCAATATCTTCAATCAAGAGGTCTTGCATTGGGTGGATCACTTGATAATGCTATAGTTCTTGATGATAAAAAGATATTAAATCCGGGTGGACTTAGATTTAAAGATGAATTTGTAAAGCATAAAATATTAGATGCTATTGGCGATTTAGCACTTTTAGGAGCTCCCTTATTAGCCGATTATGAGTCATTCGCGGGAAGTCATAACCTAAACCATTTGCTCACAAAAGAGATATTAAAAGACCCTAACAACTATGAAGTAAGAGATTTTGCTATGGTAAAAGAGCTTGAACTTTCAGAGGTGTTCGCATAAAACCGATAGTAGACATTGTCGTTATTTCGTTAACTTCGCCACTTCAATTAGGCATTTATGAAAACAACCAATTAACCAAAGAGTATATTTCAAAAGAACACACTAGTGAAGTACTGCCCATGATTTTTAAAGAGATACTAAAAAGCTTTACATGTAAACGAGTTTTTTTTGCTCGAGGTCCTGGAAGTTTTATGGCTATTAAGATTACTTATATATTTTTGAGAACTTTAGGTATCACAAAAAATATTGAACTCTTTGCAAGTGATGGTTTTAATTTTAATGGCAACAGACCAATAAAAGCTATGAGAAAAATGTATTTTGTTAAAAAAGATGATAAAATAACAACCGAGTTTTTTGAAGATGAACTGAAAAGCGAGTTTGTTCTACCAAAAACAATAAAAATAGAAAATTTCAGTAAAGATATAGAACCACTTTATATCTTACCGGCGGTGTAAGAATGAGAATACGCATACCAGCAACAAGTGCAAATTTAGGACCAGGGTTTGATAGCTTAGGGCTTGCAATATCACTATATAACTATGTAACAATAATTCCTTATACTTGCCAGAGTATCTCTATAAAAGGTTATGGCTCAGATAAACCAAGGCTAAAAACAAATAATGTTTTTGTATCTATATTCAGAGAAATATATCAAGAGCTAGCTAGAAAAAAAGAGAATTTTAGGTTTGAGTTTGAAAATAATATTCCATTTTCAAGAGGTTTAGGAAGCTCTTCAGCTGTCATTGTTGGAGCAATTGCAAGTGCATACCATATGGCAGATGTAGAAATATCAAAAGAAATTATTCTTAACCGTGCTCTTGTTTATGAAAATCATCCAGATAATATTGCCCCTGCTGTTTATGGTGGTTTTACAACGTCTATAGTAGTAGACAATATAGTTAAAACACTCAAAAAAGAGTTACCAAAAAATTTAAAAGTAGTAATGGTTATACCAGATCGGTCTATGAGTACAGCACACTCTAGAACACAACTTCCAAAATCATACTACATGTCTGATGTTACTTTTAATAGTTCTCGTGTTGGACTTATGAGTGCAGCTTTTTTTAGTGAAGATTGGGAGATGTTGAAGTATGCAAGTTGGGATAGAATTCACGAAAATAGAAGAATGAAAAAAATGAAAGAGCTTTTTGGTGTAAGAAAAATTGCACTTCAAAATGGAGCTTTGATGAGTACACTCTCAGGAAGTGGTTCATCGTTTTTTTCACTAAGTTATGAAAAAGATGCAGAAAGTTTGGCAAATAAACTAAAAAAATCATTTCCAAATTTCAAAGTTGAAGTATATGATTTTGATAATATTGGCTTTGAGATAACTTAAAGTTGAAAAACAGTTTAATTTTGGTATAATAGCACGCAAATATGAAAAAACCCATCCGAATGTGTATCATCTGTAGAGGAAGATATGAACAAAACACACTAATCCGCTTTCAATTACATAATGGAAAACTAATAGAGTTTACTAAAGTAGGACGTAGTAGTTATATTTGTTCGGATTGTATTTTGCTTAATGAAAAAAAGTTAGTGAAAATACTAAATGGAAAATTTAGATTAAAAAATAAAAAAATAGATGAATTTGGAAATATATTTCCAACTAAGGAGACTTGAACGAATGGACAAGGTGCGTATTAAAGAGATTGCAGAAGAGCTTGGTATTAGGAGTAAAGAAGTTGTTGAAAAAGCAGCTGATATAGGGTTAGAGGTAAAAGCAGCCAATAGTTCTGTTACTCCAGAAGATGCTGAAAAGCTTATGAATTATGTCTTGACTGGGGATAAGCCAAAAGAGCCAAAACCAGTTGAAGCTAAGCCAGTGGTAAAAAAAGCTAAAGTTGAACCTAAAAAGGAAGAGCTAAAGCCAGAAGCTAAAGTTGAACCTAAAAAGGAAGAGC
>DQTM01000095.1 GCA_015662785.1 Sulfurospirillum arcachonense
AAGTGATGGCATAATTCCTGGAATTTGATATAATCTCTTCTTATCATCATCTAGTTTTGGTAAACACTCAATCAACCCTTTTGTATAAGGATGCTGGGGATTAAAAATAATATCCTCTTTTTTACCATATTCAACAATCCGCCCTGCATACATAACCGCTACTTTGTCACAAAGTTGTGAAACCACAGCTATGTCATGAGTAATCAAAATCAAAGATGAGTCAAAATCTGAACTTAGTTTTTTTCATCAAATATAAAATTTGAGCTTGTATTGTAACGTCAAGTGCCGTTGTAGGCTCATCTGCTATCAAAAGCTTTGGATTATTTAAAAGAGCCATTGCAATTACTACTCTTTGTTTCATACCACCTGAAAGTTGATGAGGATAACTGGTCATTCTTTTTTCAGCTGCTGGAAGACCTACAAGCTTTAATATATCTACGCAAGCACTAAATGCTTCTTTTCTTGATGTTGTTTTACTATGATAAAGTATAGCTTCCATAAGCTGGTCACCTATACTTATAACTGGATTTAGTGAAGTTTGAGGGTCTTGAAATATCATTGCTATCTCATTTCCTCTAATATTTGGTATGGGGAAAGCTATCTTACCTAGAACAGTTGTTGAAAAACTTGGCTATATAGATAAGCTAAAAACAACTGTCATAGATAACGATATTTTAGAAATCCCTACATTTTTGGTTTGTAGAAAAGAAAATATTCCAAAAATAAGTGACTATTTAAAGAGTATTGAAATTAATTAATTTACAATAGAACTATTAAGATTTTTTAACGAACTCTTGCTTAAGCTTTATTGCACCAACTCCTGATACCTTACAGTCGATATTGTGCCCATCTGAACCCTCAACAATTCTAATTCCTTTAATCTTAGTCCCAACTTTTATACCACTTGAACTTCCCTTTACTTTTAAGTCTTTAATTACAGTTACATCATCACCACTCTTAAGTGTATTGCCATTTGCATCTTTTACGGTAAACTCTTCTTCTACTTCACTCTTTACTGTCCACTCATAAGCACATTCAGGGCACACCAACAATGATCCATCTTCATAAGTATATTCACTACCACACTTTGGACAACTTGGTAAATTTTCCATTTTCAACCTTTTATTTTTTCGTATTTTACCATTTTAGAATTAAAATAGATTTTTATCTAATTATTACTATTATTAGGAAAAAGAAAGCTCACACATGTACGAACCGATATCAAATGATTTTTTTGACCAGTTGACAGTTGCAATTCAAAGAAAAATTCCCTCAACAATAGTTTATCTACAGAACGAAAAAAGAGAGACTATAAAAGGAGTTGTTGCTACTTTGAGCGTAGTCGACTATAAAGAGTTCTTAATTTTAAAGGGTGGAGAAAAAATAAGACTTGATCTGATTTTCACATTCAATGGTAAAAAACACAGAGATGCTCACTTATAACTCTTTATTCCCTTTTGGGGTCAGCCCCTGATTACCTTTTGGGGTCAGCCCCTGATTATGAACTTTTGTATCTTCTTTTTTATTTGTGACATTGTAGATAAAACTAAAAACTTCTGCAACCGCTTTGTATAAGTTGTTTGGTATCTCTTTATCTATGTCTATTTTTGTGAGTAGTTCTACTAAGTCTTCATCTTTTTTTATAGGGAGTTCATTCTCTTCTGCTATCTTTATGATACGTTCGGCCATAAGACCTTTGCCTTTACCTACGACTTTAGGAGCATTCTCTTTTGTAGTGTCATATCGTAAAGCAACTGCTTTTTTCATACCAACTCTTTCACTTTTTCTAAAAACTGCTTGCCATAACGTTCTAGCTTTACTTGTCCAACACCATTTATATCTAAAAAACTCTCCTCATCTTTAGGTAAAGTACTTGCTATCTCTTTAAGAGTTTTATCTGAAAAAACAATATAAGGAGGAACTCCAGCTTCATCGGCAATTTCTTTTCTTAACTCTCTTAATGCTTCAAAATGCTCATCTCTATGCTCAAAATCTTTCTCTTTTATAGCCAAGGACACCTTTTTATCTCTCTTTTGGAAAATCTCTTCCTCAGCACTTACTTTTGCTTTTCCCTTCAACACATCTGCCCCAAACTCACTCAAAACAAGCTGTCTAAATTCTCCACGTTTTAATGCTTTTACTTCAAAAAGTTTATCTATTATCAAGCCCCAACTAGCTTTTGTTATCTCAACTCCTATGCCATAAACACTTAAATTATCGTGTCTATTGTCTAGAACTTTTTTATTTTTACTACCTCTAAGAATATCAATTATATGAGCTTTACCAAAATTCTGCCCTGTCCGATAAACAGTTGAGAGCAACATCCTAGCTTCTTTGGTTATATCAATCTCTTCTACATCCTCTTTTTGACAGTTATCACACAAGGTTTCGCACTCACCCAAACTCTCTTCAAAGTAAGATACAACCGCTTTGTGACGGCACTCTCTTGAGTTTGCATAAGCATATAACTCTTCTATCTTATTCTTTGCAAAATTCTTATAAAGCTCATCTTCAATAGAGTTCATTAACTCACTCTTTTTAACCACATCACCCATAGAATACAATAAAAGGCACTCACTCTTAAGCCCATCACGTCCAGCACGTCCTATCTCTTGATAATAACTCTCCATACTCTTTGGCAAATCCATATGAACAACAAAACGTACATTTGACTTGTCAATTCCCATACCAAAAGCTATGGTTGCGACTATGATTTTAGTCTTATCTCTTATGAACCTGTCTTGAGTATCTCGTCTTATTTCATTTTTTAGTCCTGCATGATATGCCAAAGCTTCAAAACCTTGAGTATTCAAAAACTTTGCTATCTCTTCGGTCTCTTTTCTAGTAAAAGTGTAAATAATTCCACTCTCTTCTTCATAATTTTTTAAAAAGTTAACAAGTTCAGGTCGTCCATTTCCCACTCTTTTTTTCACATTCAAAATAAGATTGTCTCTAAAGAAACTTCCCTTTAATCTCACTGGGTTATTTAATCGTAATGAACTTACAATATCATCAGCAACCTTGCTTGTTGCCGTCGCTGTAAAAGCTGCAATAGGTATGTGAGGGAACTCCTCTTTTAAAAAATGAAGCTTACGATAATCTGGACGAAACTCGTGCCCCCACTCGCTAACACAGTGAGCCTCATCAATAACTACAAAACTCACATCAAGCTGATTTAAAAGTGCCTTAAAACTATCCATATTGGCTCGTTCAGGCGAAACATAAAGAAGTGAAAGCTCTTTGTTGTGCAATTCCCTATAGACTCTGCTTATCTCGTCTTGTTTTACTTCACTCGTTAACTTATCTGCTCTTATGCCATTTTGCTTTAGTGCTATAACTTGGTCATTTATGAGAGCTATTAAGGGAGAAATAACAATGGTTAGTTGGTTTTCAAAAAACAGTGCCGGGAGTTGATAACACAAAGATTTTCCACCGCCAGTTGGTAAAATAGTTAATAAATCTTGTTTAGAAGTAATTGCTTCTATGCTTTCACGTTGAAATGGTCTAAAACTTTTAAACCCAAATTGATTCTCTAAAATATCTTCTATATTCATCATACCTCTATATTTAATCCTGTTCCCAAAAAATTTGATGAATTCATTGTTTCATCTTTAAGTTCTCTTTTTTTAAGTTGTACCGTTGAGGGAATCAACCCAATTTTGTTTATACCTTGTTTTAGCAGTGGAAGATTTTCTTGAACCAACTCTAAAAACTCTTTTTTCTCTGCAAAAACAGAGATATTCAAGTGAACATCTTCAAAAAGCATCAACATTAAATCTATTTTACCATACTCTTTAAGTTTTAAATTTATTTCACAAAAAAAGCGATTCTCTTTTAACTTTTTTAGACTCACTTGACCCTCTTCAAGCCCGTCCCACAAAAATGGAAGATAACTACTTTGTGTATTAGAACTAAGCGAGAGAAGCTGAAAATACTCTATTTGGTTAATCAGCCTATCGACCTGAAAAGATATTTCCCTAGTAACTGGCGAAGTTTGCGTACTTAATTCTTGTTTTATATTCAATAGAGTCGATTTTATGTCATTTGCTAACTCTAATTTTATAGGAGTGTCGACCAAAAGCTTCTGATTTGGCACTATCTGCTTTGTAGCTATCTGCTCTTTTACGACAGCTTCAAGCTTGTTTGTCAGTTTTGCAACCTCTACATGTAATGGGGTTTTCACATCACTTTTAACTAACTCGCTCTTGATGAGATTCACTACTTGTTGCAATTTTTCAGAGATAGTTGCTTTGCTTAACTCTCTTGAAAAAAACTCTTGAGTTTTTAAAGTTTGCTCGACTAATTTTACTATTTCTTGAGATTTTGGCTCTAAAATAGGCTCTTTTTTAGAAGATTGTGCTAACTCTTTTAACTCTACTAAAACTTGTTTTATCTGCTCAACAACTTTTGAAACTTCTTTCGGCATTACTTTTGGGTTGTTCTGTATCTTTGATTCAACTAATGTGCTTTTTTGTACTAACTCTTCAAGTTTTGCCACAATTTGAACCACTGGTTTATCTACACCTTTACTCTGCTTTATGTCTGATATCAGTGTTTTTATATCGTTTATAAAACCCTTATCAGCTTTTGGAGCTTCTAAAATCTTATCAATACTCTTTACATGTAGAGCACTTGGCTTTGGCTCTTTTGCTAAAAGCTGCTTTATATCTGTTAAAACTTCTTTTACATTTGCTTCTTTGGGTAGAGTGCTTTTTTGTACCATAACATCAAGTTTTTTTAGTAATGGGTTTATCTGTTTTGGTAAATTTGGACTATTTTTTATCTCTTTTAGCAAATTTTCTAAAGTTTGCACAAATGATTTATCTACTTTTTTTGTATTTAAAAGTGTATCTAAAAGCTTTACATGTAGAGGCTCTTTTGGGCTTGACTTTACTAGTAACTCTTTAATGTTTGTTAAAACCTCTTTCAACACAATTGGCATAGTTTGAGTCTTTTGGGTAGAGAGTTTTGACTCCATCAAAGTACCTGATTTTGCCAACTCTTGCTTAAAAGTCTCAGGTTTTATATCCTTTACATGTAGAAGAATTTTTTCTAAAAGTGGAGCAAACTTTGAGAGAGTTTTATCGGTTTTTATGAGGTTAATAAGTGTTTTTAATTCACTTGTTGTGTTTTTCATAAGCTTTGGAATATCACTCTGTTTTATCTCTTGAAGAGTATTTTCTTTTGTTTTTATATTGCTACTTAACTCTTTAAGAAGTTGATTTATCAGCACTTTAACATCGGCTTTTTTTGAACTGCTTGGTACGTTAGGTTTTAGTAGTTCGTCTTTGTTTGATACTATTTTTTGCAATGCATCTTTTATGTTTTTATCGTCTGTTTTTGAAATGAGATTAAAAAGAGCTTTTGTAGATATACGCACAACTAATATCCTTTACATGTAAAGAGTATATCGGATTATCCCCAATAAGTTTTGAGAAGTGACGCACTTCCAGAGAGTATAAACTGTACCGCAATAGCTCCAACTATAAGCCCCATCAATCTACTTATGATTTTTTGTCCTGTTATACCCAGATATTTTTTAATATAAATACTGTTTTTAAAAGACAAGTACACTGCTAAAGCCACTAACAAAAACGCCAAAGAGAGTGCCAACATATCCATAAAAGAGTGAGAATGTCCTTTTAAAATCACAACAGTAGCAAAAATTCCTGGTCCAAAAGTGATAGGAATTGCAAGAGGAATCACAGAAAAATCTTCGTGAGTTTTTGCCTCAGCTCTCTCCTCTTTTGTTTGATTTTTACCCTCAATCGCTCCACTCACCATCTTTAATCCAGTAAGAAGTAGAACAATTCCACCCATAACTTTGATAGAGTCTAGCTCTATTCCAAAGATTTTAAGCAAGATATTACCCGTAAAAAGTACCACAAAAAATGCAACTATGATTGTCATAGTAGATTTGTAGGCTATTTTGTTCACATCTTCTTTGGTAGCAGTCGATGGAAGAAGTGAGAGCATAACAGCACTCACTCCAATAGGATCAACAATAGCCATCATTGTGATGGTGTGTTGCATTAGTAGATTAAGAAACTCCATTAAAATTCAGTCTTTAAAACTGCGCCATTACTCGCATTTGTTACAAGCATTCTGTACTGTTTTAACCAACTTCCTGTTACCTCTTTCACTAGTGGTTTAAAGTTAGCTCTTCTTGAACTTATCTCATCTTCGCTAAGTTCAACGTTTATATCATAAGTATCAACATCTATAGAGATTTTATCTCCATCTTTTAAAAGTCCTATCATACCACCTTCAGCAGCTTCCGGAGAAATATGCCCTATACTAAGACCACGAGTTGCGCCACTAAATCTACCGTCTGTTATGAGAGCTACGCTGTCACCAAGACCTTTACCCATGATGAGGCTAGTAGGAGCCAACATCTCTTGCATACCAGGTCCTCCGATTGGTCCTTCATAACGGATAACTACAACATCACCTGCTTTTACTTTGTTGCTCACAATGCCAGCAATTGCCGCTTGTTGAGAGTCAAAGCATACTGCCTTACCAACAAAACTTCTCTCACCCGTAATACCTGCTGTCTTTATAACACAACCAGCAACTGCGAGGTTTCCAAAAAGTATCGCTAAACCACCCACTTTTGAGTAAGGGTTATCTAAAGTATGGATTATATTTGTATCTTTAATTTCTGCATTTTCAATACGCTCTGCTATCGTTTGACCTGTAACTGTTAAGTTATCAAGGTACATCGAGCCATTGTCACGCTTTGCTATCTCATGCATAACTGCACCAACTCCACCAGCTTTGTTAATGTCTTCCATGTGAACTGTTGAAAGTGATGGAGAAATCTTTGCTATGTGAGAAACTTTTTTGCTTATTTCATTTATGTCTGCTATGTTAAAATCAACTCCTGCTTCTTTTGCAATTGCCAACATATGAAGAACTGTGTTTGAGCTTCCACCCATTGCCATGTCAATTACAAAGGCATTTTTAACCGCTTTTTCGTTTAGAATATTTCTAAAGTTATATTTTTCATCAAGTGCTATTTCACAAACTCTTTTTGCCGCAGCACGAATTAAGACTTCACGTTCTGGTGTAAGAGCTAAAATAGTCCCATTTCCAGGAAGTGCAATTCCCATTGCTTCCATAAGAGTATTCATGCTGTTTGCAGTAAACATACCACTACAGCTTCCACCACTTGGACACGCGTTACACTCTATGTCTGTAAGTTCTTCTTCGCTTATGTCTCCATTTTCGAACTTTCCAACCGCTTCAAACGCAGTTGCAAGGTCTATAGGGTCACCTTCTTTAGTATAGCCCTTTTTCATAGGTCCACCACTAACAAAAACCGTAGGAACATTGACACGTAAAGCCCCCATAATCATACCAGGAACTATCTTGTCACAGTTAGGCATACAAATCATAGCATCGAGCTTGTGAGCGTTCATAACAGTTTCTATTGAGTTGGCTATAAGTTCACGGCTTGGAAGAGAGTAAAGCATGCCATCATGACCCATCGCTATACCATCGTCAACACCAATTGTATTAAATTCAAATGGAATACAACCATTTTTTCTTATCTCATCTTTCATAATTACACCATACTGCTGTAAGAAAAAATGCCCAGGAATGATATCTATATATGAATTTGCCACACCAATAAATGGTTTATCAAAATCCTCTGTTTTTACACCTGTTGCTCTAAACAAACTCCTATGTGGAGCTCTATCGTGTCCTTTTTTTACCTGATCACTACGCATGTATAACCTTTGATTTTTTCTTATTATAACTAAATTTATCTCTTTTCACACAATACATTTACTTTTAAGAAAAGAAATGGTACAATTTCGTCTCAATTTTGTTGCGGGAATAGCTCAGCGGTAGAGCACGACCTTGCCAAGGTCGGGGTCGCGAGTTCGAACCTCGTTTCCCGCTCCATG
>DQTM01000136.1 GCA_015662785.1 Sulfurospirillum arcachonense
CAGCGGCATCAACACTTATGGCAGCAGACGGAGCAGCACTTTTTAAAAAATGTGCAGCATGTCATGGGGCAAAAGCTGAAAAGAAAGCTTTAAACAAATCACAAATCATCCAAGGATGGAGTGTAGATAAACTAGTAGCTGCTATGAAGGGTTACAAAGACGGAAGTTATGGTGGAGCTATGAAAGGTCTTATGAAAGGTCAAGTTGCATCTTATGATGACGCTAAAATCCAAGCAGTATCTGAGTATATCGCTGGCTTAAAGTAATCAACTACTAATCAGGAGGACTGTAAGAGTTCTCCTTTTTCTCTTTCCTTTTTTTTAAAATTTCTTTTTTTCTATTTTCTATTTCTATTGCATCATGAAGAGCCTCTTCACTGTCCAATGAAGCTCCATCTAAAAACTTTTTTGTATCTTCAAACTGTCCTGTTCTTAAACCCCACAACAATGCCCAAAGCCCTAAAGCTCCAAGTAAAGTAGAAGCCCCTAACATCATTGCCACTACCCAATTATCCATGTAAAACCTTTTCCTTCAAGCTACCGAGCGAAAGTTTGTACTTCAAAAGAACATTTGCAACCGAAGGGTCACAATCTATGATTGTGGGGTACCCACGGTGAAACCGTTCTTTGGGAGTATAAACTGTAGCGTCCATTTATTTTATCCTCATTGAATTACCTACAACTACAAGTGAGCTAAGAGACATACTCAAAGCTGCAACAAGTGGTATTACAAAACCAGCCATTGCTAGTGGGATTGTTATGACATTATACAAAATTGAAATTGTAAGATTCTGTTTTACTTTTGAAAATGTACTTTTTGAAATTTCAAAAACTGTTTTCAGAGATTTAAAATCATCATTTATCAATACTATATCACTAACATTAACTGCAACGTCAGTCCCACTTCCAAGAGTAATAGCTACTTCGCTGTGAGTTAGTGCCAAAGTATCATTAATGCCATCTCCAACCATCACAACAACTTCACCCCTGTTTCTCAACTCTGTTATATATTCTGCTTTGTCTTGAGGATAAAGTGATGCTCTATACTCACCTATACCAACCTCATCAGCAATTCTCTCGGCTACTTTTTCATTGTCCCCTGTAAGCATAACAACTTTTAAACCACTATTTTTTAGATATTCTATAGTCTCATATGCTCCATCTCTTAGCTTATCTTTCAAGGAAAAACTTGCTACTACTTTGCCATCATACGCTACATGTAAGACAGAATTCATCTCATCTAACTCTTTACATGTAAAGCCATTTTCATCCATAAAAGCCAAATTACCTGCAAATATTTCTTTCCCTTTGTATTTTGCTTTGATACCCTTTGCTTCAACAACCAATACAGCTTCTAACTCTACTAACTCCGTATCACCTAAAAACTCTTTCACGCCTTTACTTATAGGGTGAGTAGAAAGTGATACTAAAGAGTATAAAACCGATTTATCAAAATCCTCATCAATATACGAATTAACTACTTTTGGAGTTCCATTTGTTAGTGTTCCTGTTTTATCTAACACTACTGTTGTGCACTTAGCAATAGTTTCTAAAAAGGTAGCTTCTTTAAACAACACACCTTTTTTAGCAGCTCTTGAAATACCGACTAAAGTTGCTACAGGAGTTGCTAACCCAAGTGCGCAAGGACAGGCAATAACCAAAACAGAAATAGAGACTATCAAAGCTTGCTCAAATGTTCCACTATACATATACCATACTATAAAAGTAAAAATTGCAAGAACTAAGATAACAGTAGAAAAGTACCCTGATATGGTATTTGCTAGTTTTTCTATGCGAGGTTTTTTATCCATAGAGTCTTCTAAAAGAGTTATTATTTTACTCAGCATTGATTCACTATATGGTTTTGAGACTTTGTATCTTATGACACTATCAACACAGATAGAACCACTTAAAACATTTTTTCCTATACCTAAAAGCAAAGGTTCACTCTCTCCACTAAGACTAGAGTTATCAAATGAACCTTCGCCACTCACTATAACTCCATCAATAACAACTTTATCTCCAGCCCTAAGCTCTATAATATCTCCAACTTCAACAGACTCTACACCTACTATACTCTTCTCTTTGTCTTTGATAACAGTCACTTCAGAAGGCATTGCAGAGCTAAATCCATCCATCGTATCGACGGCTTTTTTCTTGGTCAAAACTTCAAGGTATTTTCCTGCAAATACAAAAGTTATTATCATGGCAACTGATTCAAAGTATACTTCTCCATTGCCTGTAAACATAACGTAAATTGAGAAAACATAAGCACTCAAAGCTCCACTAACTACAAGTAAGTCCATATTGACATAACGATTTTTCAAGGCATAGTATGAACCTTTAAAAAAGACTCCGCCAGTATAAAAAAGTGCAGGAGTTGCTAAAATAAACTCTGCAAAATTAAGTATATTTTTTATATCCGCTCTCATGCCACTAAAGTAACCCTCATATTGAGCAACTGCTATCCACATGATATTCATAGTAGTAAAAACACCAATAAGAAGCCTAGAGTAGTAATCACGCCTTTTTGCATTGGCTTGAACTTCTTGCATACTTGCATCGTAAGGGTATGCGTTGTAGCCTATGCTTCTTATGAGTTCTATGATTTGTGAAAGTTTGATAGTGTCGTTATCCCAAAGGATTTTGGCTTTATTGTTTGTATGATTGATAGAAACTTCTACTATGCCATCACTTCGTCCAAGTACTTTTTCGTTTAACCAGACACAAGCACTACAATGAATACCATCTATGATAAGTGAGACTTCACTAAAGCCATCTTTTTGTTTTACATACTTGCTTTTAAAACCATCTAAGTCAAACTTCTCTATATCACCATGCAGTGTTTTTGGAGGTTCTATTGTGTTTTCACCCATTTTTTCGTAAAAGTTATCTAAACCCTCATCTTGTAAAAGATGATAAATACCTTGGCAACCTTTACAGCAGAAATACTTGCCATTGTCTTGTATTAATAGTGATTCTTCATACTCTAAGTGACAGTGGTCACATCTTATTTTACTCAAAATATCTCTTTTTTATTTGCCATTATATCAGTTTATGCTAAAATCTCTCAAAAATTAAAGGCTTGTTATGGCAGTAGTATTTGAAGCATTGGTAAAAAACAGTAAAGATGGCGGTTGGTTTATAGAACTAAAAGATACAACTGACGGCAGAATGGTCATTTGTAAAGACCTAAGTGAATTTGAAAAACAAATTCAAGAACTTGGTGAAGATTATGGTGGAAGAGTTGATGAAGTTAACTGGATAAGTGACGAGAACCTGAGTCCGCAGAATGAGCAAAAACTTAGAGTTGGCATGATGGAATATCATGAAAAGTACAAAGACCAACTTGATGATAAAAAAGAGGAAGAAAAATAAGAAGTGGAACAATTTTTAATAATTTTAATTTTATTAGAACTCTTTGAAATCTCTTGGCAAAAAGGTAAAAACTTTAGAGATTACATCAATAATCTCTTCTTTTTTTACAAAAAAAGCATTTTTATTTTTATTCTCCTTCACCCTACTTTGTACTTTGTTATGTTTTCTCAAATTGCTCTTCAAAACTACTCTTTTTTAGCTTCTATGCTCGTTTTGATAAAAGTTTTTGATATTGGATTTAAAATTTCACTGATGGATAAAATATATAATCAGAAAGATTTAGGAGCGTTTAAACCTCTACTAGAAGCCAACTATCCGCTCTCCAAAGGGGTAAAAGGAGCTGGACTTATCATCTACCCTGCTATCTTCTTTTTCGCTTTTTCTTGACAAAAATCTAGCTTTATTATAAAATACATTTTTTAAACTTCATTAGATTGCAAATGCAATGCTTCTGCACTTAATTCAACTACACTTAATATCGAGGTATATTTATGAGCGGTAACACTGCTACACCAAACCACAACCACAAGACGAACAACAAACACCACAGCAAAAGAACTCACGTTCCTGTAAAAGGTCATAAGATTGAAGACCTAAGAAACACTCCACTAGAGAAACTACTTGAAATCGCATTGGAGCTTGAAATTGAAAACCCTCAAGAACTAAAACGTCAAGATTTGATGTTTGAGATACTAAAATCTCAAACAACTCAAGGTGGATTTATACTTTTTACTGGTATTTTAGAAATCACGCACGAAGGTTATGGTTTTTTAAGAGCCTTAGATGCAAACTTCTCTGATACTGCAAATGACTCTTATGTTAGTGCAACACAGGTGCGAAAATTTGCTCTTAGAAATGGTGACATTGTAACAGGACAAGTACGTCCACCAAAAGACCAAGAAAGATACAACGCACTTCTAAAAATAGAAGCTATCAACTATCTTCCACTTAAAGACAGCAAAAAAAGACCACTTTTTGAGAACTTAACTCCACTTTATCCTACTGAAGCTTTTGTGCTAGAGTATGATCAGATGAAAAAAACTGGTCGTGTACTCGACCTTTTTACTCCAATGGGAAAAGG
>DQTM01000092.1 GCA_015662785.1 Sulfurospirillum arcachonense
CTTTTTGAAATAGAGTTCTCTAAACTCTTTATCTTCATCCATGATTTTTCTATAAAACTTTCTTAAATCACTTTCTTCATAGTAAATATCTAAAAGTAGTTTTAAGTATTTATTAAATTTTCCAGAAATAAATTCATCAGTAACAAATGCAATACCATAGCGTTTTTTTATAGTAGGATCTTCAATAGAGCATAACCTCCCATCGTGTTTTTCTGCATTAAGCCAAAAACCTATATCTCTTTGGAGAACTTCATCTTCTGCAAATAGAAGATTTTCATCTATAAGATTTATATTTTCAAATTTTTTCTTATAATAAATATCGTTTCGATAGGTTTTCTTTCTTGCTATTCCATGCTCCCAAATCTTTACACCATCAATGAATTTTGACAACTCTTTACCTCTATACTCTTTTGGAAGCTTACTATTTTTTTGTACTTTGTAGTAGTCTGAAACTCTTATTATTGCTCTTTGTTTTTTATCTAAAGTCTTTTTAATCTCTCTTTTTCCTTCAGCTGTTCTAAAAGTCAAAAGTGGATATTCAATCTTTGGTTTTATATTTATCTCTTTTACAATCTTCTCTTTGATGTTTTCTTTGTTATCTGTTTTAGCTTTGTTTTAAGTTTCTGGTTTTTGCGGTAATTCTGTATTGGTTGGTTCTTCCTTTTGTTCTGTAGCTGTTTTTATGACTTTTTCTTGGTGTCTATCTCTATCTCTAAATCGAAACTGAGAGAATTGGCAGAAAAATAAGATATTTAAGAGAGTTACGAGTTCAATATTCCCAAAGGAGATACAATGAACAAAGAGAACATCAAAGAGGAACAGCTCTTAGGGGTTGCAAGCACTTCTTTGAGCAAAATAGATCGTTTTTATATTTGTATATATACCATATTTGCCATACATAATTTCAACATTAGGTAACTTATCATCTGTTAGAGCTATTTTTAACTTTTTTAGCATCTCTTTAGGGTATTTTCTTGGATCTGGCAATCTTACTAGCAAAAGTTTTAAAGCAGTATATAGAACTCTTCTATTGTATGTATGTTGATAAAGTTGCCAAGCCAAAAACCAAATAATCTTCATATCGTCAAATTCAGATATATCAACATCCTTGTATGATCCATATCTTATAATTTCATTATATATATTGTAAACAAATACAGAAGAATCTTCTTGATTTTTTAAAACACTTTTTAATCCCTCTTCTAAATCACTCTTTAGAAATTCTATTTTGACTATTTTGTATTTTTTTAAAAAATCATCCGGATATCTATAGCTCATCAAGCATTGTCTCCACTTCTAAAATCTTTTCTTTATATTCTGTCGGCATCTCTTTTTGCTCAATCTCATAAAGGTAAAGAACTTTACTAAAATTCTCTTCAAGCAATGTAAATATCTCTGAGTGTCTGTTTTTTACAGAAGCGTTAAAATCGCCACTATTTATTTTGTATGCCTCATATGCTGCTTTTTCTTCTAGTTCACTTACAATCTTCTCCATTTAACAACCTTCTTATATTTCTATAAACTTAAAAAGTATTATACCAAAACCTACCAAAACTATTTTAAAGCCTCTACACTTCAATCTCCCCAACCAATTTCTACATCCGATACAGAATTGGTATAGATTTAGATTGTTCTTGTAATTTATTTTCACTCTTTTTTCTTGGCTTAGCAGATAAAATCAAATCAACTTCATCTGGATCATCAAAGAAAAATCTTCTCATATCTATATCTTTTGCTAGTAGCTTTAAAGCATACTCTATTGCTTTGCTTTTAGATTTGCTTGAGAGAACCTTGTAGATTTTTGCTACTTTACCATTTATAGTAGCTTGTACTCTAACTTGCATAGTATCCCCTCACATTTGAAAATTCATATGGTTTTTTTGAAAAAACGAAATTTTTTGGTAAATTTTTTGCATTCTCTACAAAATAGGCTCCACCTCCACTAATTATTATTTTTGAGGCAATTTGTAGCAAATCAGATCTCTGTGATTCCATTTCATCTAATATGAAATCTATATAATCTGCTTTTACATCTTCAATCTCATCAGAAAAATCTATTTTTTCTCCATAATGCATCAAATAGCCATTTTTAAAAGTGTTTTTAGCCATTTGTTCTGTGATATCTGCATTAAGTGTTTTTTTGATTTTTGTTTGCAATTCCATAATTATTGTATTTGCACTTTTTTTGTAGCAAATGACAAAGATGGATTAGATTTACTATTATTAAATACAAGAAAATCAAAAGTATTGTAGCCAATATCAACTACACATGCAACACCTTCTTTTTCTTCATCATAATCAATGAATACACCCTGTCCTTGCGCCATTAACTTTATTTTTATGTCAAGAATTTCATTGTTTATGTTGATTTTTCGGATTGAATCAATAAACTGGTACTTATCTTTCCAATTAAAGATAGATAGTCTTGTAATCACTTGTATGTTTTTATGTCTATTTAGCTCACTCTTTACTTTTATCTCTATATATTTTTTAGATGAATCTAATACAATGTTAAAAAAGTCATTATCACTTAAATTTTTTAAATTTAAATTTATTGAAATATCTTCAATATCTTTTATTAATGCAAAAAATTTATACTCTATATCAGATAGCAAATTAAGTTCTTCAGCTTTATAAAGCCAATTTGACGGTGTAAGTTTTCTTGATTCATGTAAAAGTACTGGTACGGTCTCTTTAAATAAACAATTAAAATCTTTATCGTAAATAGATGAGTATTCTGTTTCTATATTTTACCCCAAAAGTCAAGACAAAAATTGAAATTTTTTAATGAATTTAGTATTTTATGCAACCCTTTTGTAAGTATTAATTTTATTAATATCTTTACCTTGATTAATGATTAATTCCTATTGCTCTTTGTTATCCACCTCCATAGGACATTTGAAGTTTAAAATTTCTCGCAGAAAGTACTAAAGCACAAGAGTTTAAAGTCTTCTCACCTTTTAAAACTTCTAATACAAGTTTTACTTTGAACTTGTTATCATATCTC
>DQTM01000294.1 GCA_015662785.1 Sulfurospirillum arcachonense
ACCAATAAGGTGGCTTAAAATTTTTACTAAACACCCCTTAAGCACAAGCATAGGTAATCTTTAGAAATCTCTATTGCATAATTTGGGTTTAAATAGAGCTTTATTACAGAGAACAGGGGGGGATTTGTCACTTATATGTAACAATTATGTCAGCTATTTTTTTAATACCATTATTTGATATTGTTGATGCTAGTTGTTTTGACATCTGTTTTAGATTAGTATTTTGAAGTATATCCCATAGTGTGTTTTCATCCAATCCATTTTGAGTCTTTAAAAGAGCTGCATTTTTATCGGCTAGAACTTTAGCATTAAAGTATTGATGGTTTTTTGCTGCGTATGGGTAAGGGATAAAAAGAGCTGGAAGAGCATTTGCACTGAGTTCCCACAGTGTACTTGCTCCTGCCCTACTCACTGCAAAATCTGCTTTTTCTAAGCTATGTAGTATGTTTTTACTAAAGTCAAAACACTCTACATGTAAAGAATTTTTAGTGTAAAAGTCTTTACATGTAGAGTAGTCACTTTTGCCTGTTTGGTGTATTACATGTAGACCATGTTTCATGAGTTTTGGTGTTATTTTCATCGCCAACTCATTGATAAATCCTGCTCCTTGTGAGCCACCTAAAAAGATGATGGTTTTTAGATTTGTTCTGATTTTTCTAGAATGGAAGAATTTGTCACTTACTGGGTACTCTTTTACTTTTGATTTTTCATCGTAAGAACTAAAAAACTCTTTTGCAAAAGGTTTTAGTAGTTTGTTTAGAGTTCCTATGACAGCATTTTGTTCGTGGATGTAGAGAGGAGTTCTTGTAAGAAGTGAAGCAAAAGCTGCTGGAGCTGCTGAGTAACCTCCTACACAAAAGACTGCTTTTACTTTGTGAGTTTTAAAAATATCTCTACATGTAAAGGATGATGATAAGATATCTTTTAATACGAGTAACTTTTTAAAACCATGTTTATTTACAACGCCTTTTGAGTTTAAAAAGTAAGTCTGTTCAAAACCACTATCGTCTTGAAACCAGCTCTCATCTTGTCCATTTGTTGAACCAATGTAGATAGGTTTTAAACCACGCTTATTTAGCTCTTCTTTTAGTGCATTAGCAATCGCTAAGTGCCCACCAGTTCCACCACCAGTAATAGCCACCATCATAATTTTGCTCTTTTACTTACCATAAGAACCATTCCTATACCAAAAGAGAGAGCCAAGAGTGAACTTCCTCCGTAGCTTATGAACGGAACAGCAATTCCTTTTATTGGAGTGATTGAGGTGATGCCAAAAGCATTCATTAAGAAAGAAAAAACTATCAGCAATCCAATACCTAGTGAAAAAAGATAAAAAACTCTGTTGTCACTTCTGCTTGAGATTTTAAAGATTCTATATATAATAGTAAAAATAACTAGTGTTAAAAAAGCAACACCTAAAGCTCCTATTTCTTCTGAAATACCTGCTAGAACAAAGTCGGTGTGCACTTCACTAAGATAGCCAAGTTTAAACAGGCTATTTCCTAAACCTTCTCCAAAAAGTCCACCATGTTTGATGGCATTTAGTGAGTGAGATATTTGGTATGGTTCAGGTGCATTTTCTACTCTTAGAGCTGTTGCAATAGAGTCAGGGAATATGGAAAGTACCATGTCTTGTATAGTTGCCCACCATGTTTTGATACGGATAATTCTTCGGTCAGACATTAAAATAGTAACAACGAAAATAGTAATTGAACCAATGATAGTAATCATAAAGAGTCTTAAGCTAGTTCCTGCAAAAAATGCCATGAATGCAAGTGTAAGGGCTAAAACTACTATTTGTCCAAGATCATTTTGCATGATTGCTATGAGATAGATGACTAGTACAAATAGACCTAAATATGGTAAAATTAACATTAACTCATCTTTGAGTGGTTTTTTGTCATCATCTAGTTTTCTGGCAAAACTCCAAGCCAAAAAGTATACAAAGCCTATTTTGAAAAACTCAACTGGCGCAAATGAGAATCCTGGAAGTCTTACCCACCTTTTTGCTCCACCTGCTGAAGTTACCATAGAGTCTGGTAAATAGTGCATAACTCCCATTAAAAGTAGGCAAGAAAAGAAGATAAAAAAGCCTATCCATGCAAGGTGTTTTTCTGGATTAAATTGTGATAAACTCCACATAATAAATATAGAAACCATACCGACAGCAGCTTGTCTAATAAAAAAATGAAACTCACTGTAGTTAAAAAATAGTGTTGTAAATACGGGCAATGAGAGTGAAAATATGATACTTATAAATATACAAAAAGTACATAATATAAAAAGTGCTTTATCTGTTGCCATATACTGCTTTCAAAGGGTTAATTTTTATTATTTTAGTATAATAATGTTTAAATACAAATTTTTAAAATTTGGAATAGATTTTGCTTATATATAGACAGTTTTAAATGATATGAGAGGAAAATGATGGTTTATACTACTACAAAAGCAAAACCTTTGATGGAAGCAGCGTTAACAGCACGTGCTCAACGTCAAGATATGATTGCTGGAAATATAGCAAATATAGACACACCTTTTTATAAAGCTCGTGATATAGACTTTGAATCTGCTCTTATAAAAAAAACTAAACAAATGTATGCACAGAGTGACGTAAAAGAGTTGAAGATGGCTCAAACTGATAGTAAACACATGAGTGCTTATCAGAGTTTGGATAGTTCAAAATCTACAATTTATCTTAGAGACGGTCATATGGCTAGAAACGATGGTAATACAGTGGACTTAGATATAGAAACAACAGAGCTTAGTAAAAACTCAATTATGTTTAATGCACTAACAGCAGCACTAAAGAAAAATGGTCAAATTTTCAGAAGTGTATTAGATGCATCTGCAAAAGTATAAGGATATAATATGGCATTTTTAAGCGATTTTGATATAAGTGGATATGGGCTCTCAGCTCAGAGATTTCGTATGAATATCATAAGTTCAAACATAGCAAATGCAAATACAACAAGAACGAGCGAGGGTGGACCTTATCAAAGAAGAGAAGTTGTTTTTAAAACGGTTGATTTTGATAATGTATTAAATAGCGAACTAAAAGATAGTAACAATATGCTTGATTATGAGAATCCTTTGGATGACCCATTTTCGCAAAAAAATGCTAATCCTGCTATAATGACTGTGGTAGTAGATAAGGTTGTTAGGGATGATAGTGATTTTAGGTTAAAATATGACCCATCACATCCTGATTCAAATGGTGAGGGCTATGTGGCATATCCAAATATAAATCCAGTGATAGAAATGGCCGATTTAATAGAAGCTACAAGAGCGTATCAAGCCAATGTTGCAGCATTTCAAAGTGCTAAGAACATGGCAAATAGCTCAATAGATATGATGAAAGGATAGAGATAGATGCAAAATAGTATAGGTAAAATTGCAGATATAAATGGCATCGCTAACAAACTTGAGAAAACAAACAGAGTTGCTGATGGTGGTGATTTTGCTAAAGTTTTACAAGATTCTCTTGGAGAAGTGAATAAAACACAAGTAATAGCAGATAAAGCTATGGCAGACATTGCTACTGGAGAAGTTAAAAATCTTCATCAGGCAGCACTTGCTATAGGTAAGGCTGAGA
>DQTM01000130.1 GCA_015662785.1 Sulfurospirillum arcachonense
CTATAATCTTCATCATCACTTCTAACAGCCTCTTCGCCTTCCATCTGAGTTAAGTCATCATCTCCAAAATAAGTAAACTGTGTTGCTTCATCATCTCCAAGATAAGTAAACTGTGTTGCTTCATCATCAAACTGTGTTAAGTAATCATGCCCCATATACTATCCTTGTAATTTATACTAAAAATAGAGATATTTTAGCTATTTTTTTAACATTAATGGCTGAAGATTATTTTATTGGTTAACATAATGTTTATTCTATAAAATAATCTAAATCACCTCACACCTTTTCCTTTCCCTCCATTGGTGATCCCATATTTTTTATTGAGTCCTTTTGCTGAAGTATACACATCTTTTATTGTCAGTGTGTCTTTTGCTTTTATGGTGTAGTTTATAGGGACATAAAACCCATTTAACTTATAACCTCCAAAACGCTCAGGGTAAGAGGCAAATTTGAGACGATTACTTTGGTTACCTCCTAAGAGAATGTATCTTCCTGATTTGGTTTTACCAAAAAGATACCCTACGTGCCCATAGCTAGGATTCTTAATACTCGTATACAGAGTAATAGCCCCAAAAATAGGTTTATCTATTTTTCTGTATAGTTTGTTATTAAAATACCTAAACGATTGGGAAGCCATACGTCCTTTGGAGTGTATTTTATAGCCCGACTTATCGAGTGTCCAACAGATGTATGCAGCACACCAAGAGCCTTCTTTGTTATCATTTGGTGCTGTAGTGATGCCACTATTTCCTTTTGCAAAACGTATATACTTATAAGAGAGGTCTAACATGGGTAAAACATTTTCTGCACTCCCCTTGCCTGCCACCGCCTCTGCAATAGCCAAATCCATCCATGGAGCTCTATGAAACTTAGGACTTTTTGTCGTATAGTTAGTCTGTACTATAGGGCTATTAAAAGGTCTTAGTATGGCTGGGATTACAGGTTCTTCTTCGCGTTTTTTAAGTGTTGTATCGATGTAATATCTGCCTATATTTGCTGAGAGTGCTCTTTTTTTTGCTAAAAAAGGCAACATCTGCTTATATATATTTCTCATCACTCTCTCACCGATGGTATCAGATGCTATGAGATAGTAAGAAGTATAACAATAACGTTCATCACAAACCAAACTCTCCTCTTCATTCAAAAATGCTTTAAATCCTTTGGGGTATGGGAGAAGATACTTTTCAAACATATTAAAATATTTTTGTGGTGCAAACAAAAATACCGCATCTATTTGCTTCTTTTTTAATGCACCCATAGACCTATAGGCATCTTGTGAAATCAAATGCGTGTTATAGACGATGTTTTCTTTTTGAAGAATTTTTTTAAGATAGACATTTGCCTTGTCACCTAATTTACCTATAGATATATGTTTATGCTTAAGTGCTGCTACATCTAAAAAGGATTTTTCTGGGTTTGCTGCAAAATACAGCACTGCCCTACCAGACACTTTTCCTATGACGTGATATGCATTTTTTTTCTTAAAACGATTGTCTTGATAGAACTTTTGTAACATGTCTTCTCTGACTATGGCTAACTTAGCTTCTTCTTTTTCGTAAGCAACAAGTACATTTTCTTCATTTTTTTGTACTATGGGTTTAAGTAAGCTCGATAATACCTCTCTATGGGTCACAAAATCCATCATCTGATCAGACACAACAATAGGCACTTTGGCAAATAAACTACTAGAAATACAAAACAGAAGAAAATGGACTAGAATAAAAGATATCTTGGGCATACTACTCTACACTAAAGAAAAAATCTTTTTTTACTTCATCTATCTTCCCCTCTTTACTTTTCACTTTAAATGTCAGTTCACCCGTATATTTTCCTCTATCAAATTGATAATAATATGTGGGCTCCAAAAATATCTTAAAAGCTTTTTCCTCATCTTTATTCACATCAAATGAAGTCACCCCTTTTCTAAATTGGACTATCTCTTCATATTCATTTTCATGTAAAAGTATTTTTACAAGTTCGACCTGTAAAGTTTTTGTAGCATCATTGCGTACAAACAGTTCAACCGTACCTGATGAAAGCAATTCTATGTCATCTTTTGGATAAAACACATACGCTTCTTTAGGTTCTACTTTTTTAAGTGGTGGTGCTATAGGTACTTCTTCAAAGTCTGATGTACTTTCTTCTTTTTTAGGAAAGTAGGGCAAAAACAGCGCACATGCTTGTGCTTCTATAAATGCTTCATCACACCATTGTCTACACATCTCTGGTGTAAATATATTGGCTTGTTTCATGTTGCTTTTAGACAATATCACACAACCCTTTTCCAACTTATGGCAAAAAGACTCTGTCTGCTTAAAATAGTCTATCTTTTCACTTTCTTGCGTCAAAAATGTTTGTTCTACAAAATCACTACATAGTAGTATTCTACCCATAAACACAAAGAAAAAAAGCATCCCCACTAAAGCAATAGGAAGTACTACGCGATGATTATAACTTCTTTGACGTATCCTATGTTTAATTTGTTCATACCATGTATATATATGTTCCAACACCCTTTCAAAGGATGTTTTTACTTCATACTCTTCATCTTCTTGCAGAGGCTTCTCTTCTATTTTTACTTCTTCCACAAATGCAGATTTAAGTGCTTCTGTCTTTTTGGCTGTACAATATTTGTCTTTAGTCTCATTATGGGCTTGTGTATAAAGTGCTATAAAATGTTGCTCACTATGAGGCTCAAACCGTAACTCGTCACACTCCACTTCTATGGCATCAACAAGTTCACCATTTTCTAAAACTTCTACTCTATATACCAAGCCATTCGTACTTGTAGACATAGTATAATTTTGCCCATTTATGGTACACTCATCATGTAATAGCACTTCAAAATTATCATGATGTCCTGCCAAAAGTAACCCTTATTTCCCTAACAAAGATTGGATTTTTAAATGAGCCAAATCCAAGACACAGTTTTTTTTACCTAAGACAATGTTATTTTTGCTAGTAACAAATTTTTTCTTATTCTTTTCTATTTTATGCCCATCCACATAAGTACCCATCGTACTTAGATCTTCTATAAAAAACCCTTGTTTGTGTGCTGTGATCCTCACATGTATTCGTGAAACTGTCTTATCCTCTTCACCCATGATGATATCGTTTCCACTTTGGGTTCCCCTGCCTATCTGTATATATTTCTGCTCACCCATCCCCAACAGTATAGTCGCATGTTCTTCCTCATCATCTTCTACCACTTCCTGTGGTGCTTGAAAGCTATCATCAGGCAAAGGATCTAAGCTAAAGTCCTCCAAGATACTAGACCTATGTATTTGTTCTAAATCAACATCTGGAGATATCTCTACATTTATTTTTTCTTCTGTCTGCATCAATGCATCACACATTTTTTCTATATTGTCTAACACCTGATAGAAAAACCCATCTTCACGCTCTTTGTCCAAATGATAGAAGGTACTTTTATACTGCTGTGTATTGTGTTCAAACATCTCTTCTATCTTGTCTATAAAAACCGAGACCTTCTCTCCCCATACCTCTTTATCTACCCAAGCAAAAAGTTTACTATGGTTCTCAAGTTTTTGATACAAAGCATGATGAGACAAAGAAGTTGTCATCACACTATCTGACAATGTAAAAAATGCTGCACACAAAGTAGCTAGTTCAAATTTTTGTTCTTTTTTCATCTTGTACTGCAATAAAGAAGCAAAGGTAAACAATGTTTCGCCTATAGCCCTACTCTCTTCTTGATTCATGGGAGCTACGACAGTATTTAGCCTCTCTATAAAACGTATATCTATCTCATTTTTTTTAGGAGCAAAGGCATTGGTCGCGATACTTATGCTACTTTTACCCTCTGCATTTCCTACTTCATAGTCTATGTCCACCTCACCCAAGAGCACAGCCCCTTCATACTTGTGCGTAGCTATGAAAAAAGTTACTCCCTCCTCTAGCTGTGTATGTTTATATATACTTTCATCTATTTCTTCATTTTGAAACATATTTTGTTGAATGTAGAAATAATACTTTGTATGGTTTTCAAAATATGTTAAATTTATGTCTTGAAGTATTTCATATACATTTTTAGGCAAGAAGAGAGAACTACCTTCAGAATCAACAGCAGCCCCACCCTGTAAAAACAGTTTATTCTCCACCATAGAAAACTCTAAAGAACCTTTAAAATACGGCACTACCCCTACTTTAAATGGCAACACTTTTTTAAGTATATCATTCATCTCTCTAACCCTCAATGTTCAATATATAACATTATACCGTTTATTCGTGTATTTTCAACACCTATACTCTATTGAGCCACATACCCAACTCAACATTTTCAAAATAATATCTATCCTTCTCTTCATACAAAGCACCTATTTCAAGTAGCTTTTTCATTGCACTTTGCATAGAAGCCTTTGCCATACCAAAGTCACTGAGTACTTCTCCAGAATAGATATTCACCCCACTCTGTTTAGCAACAATCTTAAGCGCATTTTGCTGGACAATAGTAAAAGTATTATAATACGACGGTATACTGCTGGCCCCTTCTATGACATCCTCTATATAATTTTTCACTTTCTCTTCATTCACTACACTTAAGCTATCTTCTCCTTGGAAAATTTTATACGCCAATAGTTGAATAAATCGTGTTTCACCATGAGCTTGAGCATATAGATAGGAAAAGGCTTCTTCTTCCAAATAAATTTCTTTTTTTGCAAAGTTCTCTAGTACCCAGCCATAAAATACTTTTTTGTCGATAGGCATTAAGTGATGCTCTACCCCAAGCTTATAAAAAGGTCTATCTAGAGAGCTAAACATAGATAAGAGCCAATTTCGTCTTGAACCAGTAAATATAAATGCACAGTTTTTTCTCTTACTTATCGCTGTTCTCAAAACCTCTTCAATCTTCAAGTTCTCAGGCAACGAGACTATCTTTTGAAACTCATCTATGGCAATAACTGCCGTAAGTTCATTATCTTCTAGCTGTCCAGTTTCACCACGTTATACCAGTTCAACTAAACTAAAAGCAATAGCTTGATACCATATGAAATCTTTCACCATAAAGGATTTATA
>DQTM01000033.1 GCA_015662785.1 Sulfurospirillum arcachonense
CGTGTTCTTCATCACTTCTTAGTCCAATAACTTTTTTGATAACAATAAAAACAACAAATGCAATAGGAAAAGTAAAAAGACCTACAACAACAATGTCTTTCAGTTGAGTAAGCAAAGAAAAATCAGGTGCCATAAAAATGATAAGTACTGCGGAAAATATAAGGAAAAAGTGTCTATTACGTATTGTAATTCTGTAGCTTCCATAATTTGGGTTTAAGCCTTTTTTGTTTAATTTTACACAAAAAAGGCTTAACTATGTTGGTTATTTTTAACCATTTTTAGTTTTTGTTAGATTGCTTCTTCATCTTCTTCAGAAGTTCTGATTCTAATAACTCTTTCAACTGATGATACAAAAATCTTTCCATCACCAATTTTTCCAGTTTTAGCTGAATCGACAATAGCTTTTACCGCAGCATCAACGATGTCTTCATTTACAATGATATCTATCTTAATTTTTGGTAGAAAATCAACTACATACTCTGCACCTCTGTAAAGTTCTGAGTGACCTTGTTGACGACCATAACCTTTTACTTCACTAACTGTCATTCCAGTTATCTCCATTGCAGTTAAAGCGTCTTTTACATCTTCCAACTTAAACGGCTTTATAATTGCTTCAATCTTCTTCATAGTTCCCCCTAAACAAAAATTTCTATATTGTATCTACTTTTCTTTGATAAAGCTATAATTTTTATGATTATAAAATAATCATTTACTTAAAGTAAGCTTTTATTATCTTTATTTCTTCAACTGGCTTATCTCTTCCGTCTACTTTTGTATTTTCTATCATATTCATAACATCAAAACCATCAACTACTTCACCAAATATAGTGTGTCTTCCATTTAACCAAGGTGTTGGTTTTGTTGTTATAAAAAATTGACTTCCATTTGTATTACGACCTGAATTTGCCATAGCTAATATGCCACTTCTATCAAATACAATGCCCGGAGCAAACTCATCTTTAAAAGGTTTCCCCCAAAGCGAATTCCCACCACGCCCTGTTCCAGTTGGGTCTCCACCTTGAATCATAAAGTTTTTGATAACTCTATGAAAAATGATGCCATCGTAATAACCTTTTTTTACTAAACCAACAAAATTTTCTACTGTTTTTGGAGCAACCTCTGGAAAAAGTTTAAACTCTATTTTCCCTTTTGTTGTTTCAAAAACTACACTCTGTTCTGCACTAAAAAGTAAAGTTGTAAAACTTAACAACACTAAAAAAACTATTTTTCTCATTTATGCCTCTTCTTTTATAAATTTTGTATTTTGGAAACGATACACTTTATTTTTTATTTTTTCTAAAACACCTGCTTGGATTAGTTGTTTGAACATGTTAACCACTGTTGGTTTACTAACCCCAATGTTATCCATTATATCTTGGTATGAACCATAAAAGACATGTTCTTTGTCAAGATTATTGATTATATATTTTAAAATTTCAATCTTTTTCCCACCTACAAGAATGGAAAGAGCATCTACCATGTAAGAACAACCCTTAAGTTCCTCTTTTTGAACTTTTGGCAGCATTACTGTATAGACTGCATTTATCAAGTCTTTTATATTTATCGGTTTTGTTATAAAACCATCTACTTTCAGTTTTATAGCTTCCATCAAATATTCAGTCTCTGTAAAAGCTGTAGTTATAATTGCAGGAGTATCTTTACCTGCTTCTTTTAACTCTTTTAGCATGTCTGTACCATTTTTATGAGGCATCATGATGTCAGTTACAATAATATCTATATCATCTTCAAGAGCCATTTTCAGACCCTCTTCTCCATCACTAGCTACTCTTACTTCTTTTACGAAATCATCAAGTATCATCTTTGTCTGATTTTGTACACTCTGCTCATCCTCTACATACAATAGAACACAATCTTTTAAACAATTTAAGTCCATCTATTACCCTTTCTCTTTTTCATTTATAGGCATCAATATCTTGATACAAGCACACTTCTCATAAACTTCTTTATCTTCAAAAAATTTATGAGAAATGTTTTCTACTTCAATTGAGCCATGCATCTGTTTCTCTATAATCTCTTTTGACATATAGAGCCCTATCCCCGTTCCACTACTTTGGTGTTTTGTTGTAAAGTACGGATCAAACATCCTGTCTATCACCTCTACGGGAACTCCACCACCATTGTCTATTACTAAAATCTCTCCACGCTTACTTTCACTCTCTAATTTTACTATAATCTCTATATTTCTTTCTTGATTTTCTCTGTCTTGAAGAACATCTTTTGAGTTTGAAAACAGATTCATCATAACTTGAGAAAACTCATTTGGATAACCTAAAGTCTCAAAATCCTCTTCACATATCAAGTTCATTTTTATATCTTGTTTTTCATAATAGTGCTGAACTAAATCAATTGATTCTTGTATAGTTCTCTTTGCACTAAAATTCTCTTCAATCTTATTTGGTTTAAAAAAGTTTCTAAAATCATCTATTGTTCTTGACATAGAAGTTGCCAGTTTTATTCCTTCATCCACTTGAGAATCTATAAACTTGTCATCAAGCTTACCTAACATCTGTTTCATCTGAAAACTCTGTATTATAAGAACTATAGCATTTAGGGGCTGTCTCCACTGGTGGGCTATATTTCCTACCATTTCACCCATAGCCGCTAGTCTTGATTGCCTAAACATAATTTGGTCTTTTTGACGACTCTGTTCAACTTCAAGGGCAATTTTGTCTTCTAAGGCACTATTTAAATCTTGTAGTTCTTTTGTTTTTGCATCAACCATTCTTGCAAGTTGACCATGAAGAAGTCTAATGTTTTGTAGAATTACTGTGGCAAGAAGTGCTGCAATTGCTATAGTCCCTATAGTTGCAGCTACAATCCACTCAAATGTATTCTCATATACTGCTTCTGTTCTTTGTTTTCCACTACTAGCAACTTCAAGGTTAAGGCTTATGAGTTGAGTAAGATGAATATTTATAGAGTTTACACTAGGATAAAGGTCATCTTGTAGACGTACAAAAGCATCACCAGTATGATTTCTACCAAACATATTAAATATATCAACCAAAATAGTGTCAATCTTTCTTATTTTTTGTTCAATAGAGTGAATCATATCATCTTCTAATGACTTTGTTTTTTTCTTATTCTCCAAATTGATTAGTCTTACAGATTGTGCCATATCTACCATCCAATCCGTTTCATTTATCGATAGACTAGTTTTATATTCGCTCCAATCTCTTCTTATAAGTTCTTGAGCAAGCAAGATAATACTTTCTCCATCATTAACACTTATATGACTGCTCTCTATATCTCTTAGGGTATCTAGTATATTGACTGTATAAATATCTTTTATCTTTTCTAGACGAATAACTGGAACCATACGCTTGTCATAAAGAATATCGAAGTCTCCCTTAATACGGTTCAAACTCATATGAGCAAAACTTCCAATAAAAAGCATACCAACAACCATAATTAGAAACAATAGACTAGTTTTCCTAGCTATTGTCATGTTATCTATGCTACCCATAAAATCTTTAAATGGTCGATTAATCTTTTTCATTTATATCCCAAAAGATACCGTCATTGTAATAAGTTAAATAAACATTGTTTAGGCATTTACATACTCGCCTACTCTCTTCAACATCTTGATTGTTTTTAATCTCACGAAAAAGATATCTCATCTCATCTATAAAATCTTCTTTCGTAAAATCTTTTCCTACTCTTTTGAACAGCTCTGTTGTCATTTTAGCAATAAAAAATCCTTCTAAAGATACATAACTATACTCTATATTTGGATTGTATCTATCCATAAGTTGTCTATATAGCCCTACTTCTTGGGATAAAGCCCCCCATGGAGATGGTACAACTTGAGAGAAAATTATGTTTTCTACTTTTTCATCTAAAGCATTTAATAACATTCTAGAACCAATAAAAGAGATTGCTCCAAACTTGATACCTTGAAGATTTTTATCTTTTCTTGCTCTTTTTATAAATTCTGCAGTTGGTTTAGTAGCGCCTATCATGATAACTACTTGTGGTTTGTTTTGAGATATTTCATATAGAGCATTTCCAACAGAGAGAGTATTCCTTTTGTAACTTCCTTCAGCTACTAAACCCATATTCCGTTTTCTAAGTGCCTCTTTGACTCCCATTAAACCTGAACGACCATAACTATCATTTTGATAAAAAACTGCTATTTCACTATTTTCTTCTTCATCTACAAAATATTTTATTAGTGATTCTATCTCTTTTGCATAGCTGGTTCTTCCATTTAGAACCAATGGATTTCTTGGAGTTTGTCTTAAAAAATCTGCTCCAGTAAATGCTCCTATATAAGGTATTCTATATTTTACTGCTACAGGTAAAGCTACTTTACTAGTTGGTGTTCCTATAAATCCTAAAAGTGCAAATACTCTTTGTTTTTTTATAAGTTCTTCTGCATTTTCTAATGTTATCTTTGGTTCATACTTATCGTCTCTTGTAATGACTCTAAATACTCTACCATAGATTCCACCTTGTTCATTTATGTGCTTAAAGTAAGCATTGACCCCAAGCATCAGCTCATCTCCAAGAGAGTGAAGATTTCCACTAAAAGGTCCGCTCATACCGAGCCTTATCTCTTTTTCATCATAATAAGAGCCAAAATTAACAAATGGTAAAGAAAAAGCAATCAATATTGCCAAAGCTATTATATACTTATACATAAATGATATAATAGCGATATATAACTTAATTAGTAAATAAATATTTACTATACTTATGGAAAACTAATGAAATGTGCTATATGTAACACTCAAACAGCAAGTTTAGAAGATACTCAACTAAATAAAGTATTCTTCCACTGTTACTCTTGTGAACTAATCTTTTTAGATAAAAAATTTTACGTTTCTTGCATTGATGAAAAAAATCAATACGACCATCACAACAATAGCCTAGAAAATGAAGGTTATGTAAAAATGTTCAATGACTTTTTAGACTTCACACTTGAAAGTTTACATGTAAAGAGTGTCTTAGACTTTGGAAGTGGTCCAACACCTGTTTTGGCTGAGCTTTTAAAAAGAAGAAATTTACATGTAGAGTATTTTGACAAATTTTATCAACCCAAAAAAGTATATGAAAACAAAAAATATGACCTCATCACTTCAACAGAAGTTTTTGAACACTTAGAAAATCCAAAAGAGGTTTTGAATTTTTTAGCAAATCACCTAACTCCAAATGGTACTATTTCACTTATGACACTTTTTCACACCAATACTAAAGAAGACTTCCTAAAATGGTGGTACAGAAGAGATCCAACACACATAACTTTTTTCACACCCAAAACCATAGAAACTATGGCAAAAGAGTGTGGATTAAAAGTGCAAAAACACGACAACAAACGAATCATACTACTATCCAAAGTTTAGATTTGGGGTCAGCCCCTAAATCTAAACTTCTATTTTAGTGTTGTAATATACTCAGATACTGCTTCTATTTTTGCATCATCATATGAGGCAACTTGACCTTTCATAAGTCCTTTCATTGCTCCTCCATATGTACCATCTTTGTAGCCTTTTATAGAAGCTATTAACTGCTCCTTTGACCAACCTTGAATAATTTGTGATTTATTTAGAGCCTTTTTCTCAGCTTTAGCTCCATGACAAGCTGCACATTTTTTATATAAACTTGCTCCATCATTTGCCATCAAACTTAATGCAAAAACCGTTGTTAGTAGTAAAATAACTTTTTTCATCTTGTAC
>DQTM01000150.1 GCA_015662785.1 Sulfurospirillum arcachonense
AGGCGTTATATCCTCACAAATAATTTACAAAAAATTTAAAACTTGCAAAAAACTATAAATAGTTGTAAAATACACAGTATATACATATCTTGGAGAATAGATGTTCAAAAATAAAAGCTTGATGTATAACTATGAAAAAAATGAACTCTTAAAAAAAGAGAGAGGCATTGGCTTTGAAGATGTGATTTTGTCACTTGAAAATGGAGATTTGCTTGATGATATTTCTCATCCAAACAAAGAGAAATATCCTAATCAAGATATTTTCATCATTTTCATAAGAATTAAGGACTATGTATACTTAGTACCTTATGTTGAAACTGATGATGAAATATTTTTAAAAACAATTATTCCATCAAGAAAAATGAATAAAAAATATTCAAGAGGAGCTAATAATGGCTAATTTAGATGAATTTGAACTTGACATATTAAAAAGTGTAGAAAGTGGAGAATGGGAAAGTAAAGGCAATATTACTAAGCGTACTCAAGAACTGCAATCAATTATCAAACATCAAAAGAAAAAAGCAATTTCTATAAGAATTTCAGAAAATGATTTGTATGAACTTAAGAGAAAATCACTAGAAAGTTCTATTCCCTATCAAAATTTAATACAAATGCTTATACACCAATTTACGACTGATAAAATTAGATTGAGTATCTAAGAGATAACAAATACGAGGAGACCAATAATTTGTCATAGCGGGAAACTATTGCTCAAGTCAACCGTTATATTTATATAGGAGAAATTAAATTGAATTTAGAATGGTTATACAACTGTGATAATATTAATTGGAATGAATACAGAAATGGCTATATTTAAAAATAAAGAACAAGCAATAGAGTCACAACTCACAAGAGAAACACCTAATGGATAAAACAACAAACAATTCAAAAAAACTATTAGTACTCAATAAGCCTAAGGGTTATTTGGTCACACGTTCAGACGATCTTGGGCGAAAAACAGTTTATGATCTTTTGCCAGATTGGGCTTTTACTGAAGGATGGATGCCAATCGGACGCCTTGATTTAGATTCTAAAGGGCTTCTATTGTTCACAACCAATGGTCAAATAAACAATGCGTTGACCAAACCTAGAAGTTGCATTAAAGTATATGAAATTTGGGTCAGAGGACACGTAACAGATGAACATATTGTAGAGGCTTTAAAAGGAGTACAAAGCAAGCATGGTTTACTAAAAGCTCTTGAGGTCGAAAAAATAAGCTTTGGTGGTGCAAAAACAAAACTCAAAGTCATAATTGACGAGGGAAAGAATCGGCATATCCGTCGGCTTTTTGGGGCACTAAAAGACCCAAAATTTGAGACACCCTTAAAAGTCTTAGACTTGAAACGAATTAGCATTGGCAGTTTTAAACTTGACATTGAAATTGGTAAGTGGCGTTACCTTTCAGTAGAAGAAGAAAAAATGCTCATTAAAAACCTGAACTAAAATATGCTAACTTTTTAGAATCGTCTACATGTAAACCCTTCTTTATCAAAATTTCAATATAATACGCACATTAACAATAAGGTATAAGATATGGCAAGTACAAATACATCTAGTATAGATACAAAAAACGGCGACAAAATCGCAGCATTTGGCACACAACAAACAGCAGCGATAAAAGCTAGTTTTGGACCAAACAATACAGAAAAAAAAGAGCAAATCATAAATGCTAGAAAAGCAGGAAATGTAGAAGCTAAAAGAGCAAAAGCTAAAAAAAGAGCAAAAATGAAAAAAGCATCTAAAAAGAAGAATAAAAAGTGAAAAACATAGTCACAGTAGCTCACTCTCCTGACGCTGATGATATCTTTATGTACTATGCTATCAAATTTGGCTGGGTAACTCTTAAAGGAGTAGAGTTTGAGAACATCGCTCTAGACATTGAAACCCTGAATGTAGAAGCTTTTAAAAACACTTACGACGTTAGTGCAATTAGTTTTGCTCTGTATCCTAAAATTCGTCAAGAGTATGCACTTTTGAAAACAGCTGTTAGTTTTGGCGAGGGATATGGTCCAAAAGTTGTTAAACTAAAAAACAAAAAACTAAAACGAAATTTCAAAGTAGCTTTGAGTGGAGAACACACTACAAATGCTATGCTTTTTAGAATTTACTATCCTGAAGCTAGAGTAGTTTATAAAAACTTTTTAGAGATTGAAGATGCTGTTTTAAATGGTGAAGTTGACGCTGGAGTTTTGATACACGAAAGCATACTTACATATGATGATCGCCTTGAAGTTGAAAAAGAACTTTGGGATATTTGGTGTGAACTTAGTGGTGGAGATTTACCTCTTCCTCTTGGTGGCATGGCGCTTCGTCGTTCTATTCCAATCAACAAAGCTATTGACTATGAAAACACGCTTATTAAAGCGGTAAAAGTAGCAACGACTCATGCAAAGCCACTCTCAAAAATGTTGATAGAACGTGACCTTATTAGGGTCGATGCCCCTACACTAGAGAAATACTTAAGCCTCTATGCAAATGCTGACTCTGTTGAACTAAATGAGATTCAATTGACTGCAATTAACAAACTTTTTGAGATTGGCTTTAAAAACGGCTTTTACGATACTCTCATAAAAGCAGAAGATTTCTTAATTCCAAGCGAATATGAAGAGTTGAGGAATAGTTAATTGGAAGCCAAACTCATAGGACTTGGTGTTGAAACATTTAAATTGGCACTTATGATGGCTATGCCTATGCTTATGGCAGGGCTTATTGCGGGTCTTGCTATCTCTATTTTTCAAGCGACAACTCAAATCAATGAAATGACTCTTAGTTTTGTTCCAAAAATCGTACTCGTTATCGTAGTGGCAATTTTTACTATGCCTTGGATGATGAATATGATGATAGAATTTACTCATAGGGTCATAACTATGATTCCCGATTTTATATTTTGAAAAAACTGATAAATCTTCAAACATATACAAGCATTAAAATAGGACCATCTTTACATGTAGAGATTATTGAAAAACCTTTACATGTAGAAGCTTTTTTACTTGGAGGTGGAAACAACCTTTTAGTCTCTCCAAACCCTCCAAAGATGGCAATGCTTGGCAAGGTATTTGACTTCTTACATGTAGAAGATAATCTCTTACATGTAGGTGGAGCAACTCCTAGTGGCAAAATTCTCTCATTTTCTAAAAAACATAACATAAAAAACTTTGAACTTATGCAAAAACTTCCCGGAACTCTTGGTGGTATGGTCAAAATGAATGCAGGACTTAAAGAGTGGGAAATCTTCAATCATCTTGTTGCTGTAAAAACAGAAGATGGTTGGATAAAAAAAGAAGATATAGAGTTTGGCTATAGACACACAAACATCAAAGGAACTATTTACGAAGCAACATTTGAAATACACAAGGGCTTTGATAATACTCTTTTAGAAATGTTTAAGGTTTTTAGAGATAATCAACCAAAAGAACCAAGTGCCGGAAGTTGTTTTAAAAATCCACCTAATAATTTTGCAGGTAAACTTCTCGATGTTGCTGATTTAAAAGGATTTAAGATTGGGAATATGTCATTTTGTGAAACACATGCAAATTTTCTTGTAAATCTTGGTAATGGGACTTTTAAAGATGCTTTGCAACTTATAGAACTTGCAAAAAGAAAAGTGTTTGAAAAAAGTGGAATTAACTTGGAATTAGAGATAAAAATTGTGGGTCAAGCATAACTTAACCCATCCCCATATATAGCAGTGCTATGGGTCGAATTATAGGTAAAAAGCTATAAATAGTGTCTTAGTTTAAAAACTAGTTCTAGGATTTATGTTTATGTCATTTAATGAGGCAAACCTTTTTAGTTTGTAAGCTTCAATTGCACAACGCCCTATCATGGCTGCATTATCTGAACAAAACTGCATATCGGCTACATGTAAACTCATATTGTAAATTTTACATAACTTGTCTATTTCACCTCGCAGGTATTTGTTTGCACTTGCGCCTCCAACTATGGCAAAGTTCTCAAAACTTCTGTTTTGAAGTACTTTTTTTAGTTTATGAGTAAGATGTTTTGTTGCAATGAACTGAAAAGAGGCACAAATGTCGTCTTTGGATTTTGGAGCATCTTGAATAGCTAGGCGTACTTGATTTTTTAGCCCTGAGTAACTAAAAGCAAGTTTTGGTGTTCTTAAAAGTGGTACTGTGAAATCAAATTTCCTTTCATCACCTTTTAATGCTGATTGTTCAACAACAGGACCTCCAGGGTAACCAAATCCAAGCATCTTTGCTACCTTATCAAAACTCTCTCCAAAACTATCGTCAAGTGTAGTTGCTAAGACTTCTATGTTGTCATAATCCTCTACATGTAAGAGTTGCGTATGTCCACCAGAAACAAGAAGAACAAGCATAGGGAAAGTAGTCTCTGGGTTATCTATGAATAGTGAATAGATATGCCCTTTTAAGTGGTTTATAGGAAGCAAAGGAATATCGAGAGATATACTAAGAGCTTTTGCCATACAGACTCCCTCAACTAGCGTAACCGAAAGCCCCGGTTCATTAGTTACTGCTACTGCTTTTAAATCTTTAAAGTACTCTTTACACTCTTCAAGTATATTTGGTAAAGCTATGGCGTGAAGACGAGCAGCAAGCTCAGGAACTACACCACCATATTTTGAGTGGTCAATCTCTTGGGAAATTTTCTTGTGAAAAAGGAGTTTAGAATCACTTATGCGTGTAATTGCGATAGAACTATCATCACAACTACTCTCAATGCTTAGTATCATTTAAACTCCAC
>DQTM01000252.1 GCA_015662785.1 Sulfurospirillum arcachonense
ATGAGTACCTACAAATCTTACATAGATGACTCCAAAATCATAGTTTATCTTCACAACAAGCCTATATGTGTTTCCATGTATATTAAAGACCACTCGGCTGTCTTTTAATATGCTTGCATTTTTGTATTGAGCTTTAATCTCACTTGGCTTTTTCCAGTCAACTTTGGTCACTTCATCGTACCATGCTTTTAAGGGTTGTTCACTATCGGTACAGTTTGACTGTTCCCAAAACTCTCTAAGCGTTTTTCTTGAAATTATTCTCATGCAAAGAGTATATAATAAGTTTCCATATTGGTAACTTAATGGGGTTATAAGAGTTGTATGGTTTTGAGGTGCTTCAAGAGTGACAATAAAAAGTGTATTTTCAATGTCTAGCCTTGAATTTTAGAAGGGTTGTCATTGTTACCAGACCCCTCAATTCCTTGTTACCAGACCCCATTCATCCCATTCATTCATTACTCCTTTATCTCTTGCTAAGGGAATGATAGACCCCTAGGTTTCTAAAAGTATTTTATCAATTTTATTTCGAAGTTCTTTCGCTTTTCTGTTATTATCTGCTTCGCTATAATACTTTCCAAGGTTCTCCATTATAGATATGTAGTACTTTTGCCACTTTTTAGGATTGATGTAATATCTTTCAGCTAATAGTCTATGACATTCCTCAGCCATTTGTATCGCTTTTTCTATCTGCTTTAGATCAAAATATATTTTTGCAATATTATTTAAAATTCTTATGTACTCTTCTATAGAATTTTTATCAAAGGTGCTTCCATACAATGCCCCAGTAAGATTTATATTTCTCAAAAATATATACTGTTTTATAATCAACTCTAAAGTACTTTTATATAAATATGAACCATAACTAACATCAAATAAATTATCAAGCTCATTTGTAAGATATTCCAATTCACTTAAATTCACTATGTTATTTTTTGCTAAATAATTCTTTATTGAACCCATGTAGCCCTGCCCTGTAATATTTCCATATTTATAATGTTTTTCTCTGTAGGCTTTCATTACCTCTTTAGATGGATTTATTTTTTGTGTTTTACATTTTGTTTTAGTGTATACATCATAAAGAGCATTAGCTTGGTCTTCGAGGTCAAAGTCTCTACCAAAATCTGTTTGA
Organism: Sulfurospirillum arcachonense; assembly: GCA_015662785.1. Classification (GTDB taxonomy): domain Bacteria; phylum Campylobacterota; class Campylobacteria; order Campylobacterales; family Sulfurospirillaceae; genus Sulfurospirillum_A; species Sulfurospirillum_A arcachonense_A. The sequence goes on from DQTM01000252.1 coordinate 1,130, forward strand.
TTGGTATTGAAATTTTTAATAAACCTTTCAAATGCCTCTTCTTCCATTTTTATTGCCTGATCTTCTCGTTCGTTATCAAGTAGCAAGTCCGCAAATGAGTTAAAGAAAAAGAAGTAAAAGCCCATATCAATCACTTCGTATTGTTGTTCATATTTATAAAATAGATTTAAAGCTTCTTGATAATATCTAATACTTTCATTAATATTATCTTTTTCTTCAAATATTTCACCTAAATCAGTATATACTTCAATAATAGCTATAAGCCAATTCAGAGGGTTAGGTTGACTTTGACTATGCCTACTAGTTTTAAAAAAAATAATACACCTTTCCAACATATCAATTTTTATATCAATTATTGTTTCATATCTGCTTATTTTATGAAGAAAATATCCACACATATGAGCCTTATAAGTTCTACTTGGTTGCAATCTGTAGTCTGCTAAACAAATATTATATGAAGTTTTAAGATAAAAAAGTTTATCTTCATTAGAAAATCTTTTAATATCATACATTATGGCAAACGAGATAAACTCTGAGTACCAATCTTCTACAACACTAACATTAATAGTTTTAAATAATGAAAAAATATATTTTTCATTATTAAAGTTAATAAAATAGTTCATAGCTACTTGATACAATAGTTTTCCCCATCTATTGTTTTCAAAATCATTATGTTGAGTTTTGAAAATAAACTCCTGAACACTAGCAATAAGTTTTTTATTCATTTCCCCTTGTTTGATATATTCACTCCCACTAATTATCTCCTCAAATTCTCTATGAAAAAAATAAAGCAACTCTTCACCATCCTGAGTCTTTTGAGACAAAAAAGGTTTCAAGTGAGCATATAGCCTAGTCCATATCACCATCGGTAAACCACCACTCTTATTCTCATGCCAAGTATCTGGCGCTATCTGCTTGACAAACATCTCATCTACAGAGAGTAGTTGCAGTATTTCACTTTCACTTAGTCCATCTCTGGAGGCATAGATATAGCCTAGCACTTTTTGCACCAATGCTTTGTCGTGATGGTAAAAGTCAGAGAGGTTGTTGATGTACTCTTGGATGATACCTTGTTGAGTATCTGCCAAGTCTTGCATTTTCCCATCTAAGGTTGATTTATCTCCCCCCACAGCATCAAAGCTTTTCCAGTGCTTCATCTCTTGGACTGCAACAGATATGTAGAGTGGAGAAGCAGATGAAGCGTACTGTTTTAGAAAATACTCCTCCTGATACTTCTGTATAGTTCGGCTTTCGTTCTTTAAAAGTGTATAAAGTAGTTTTACTGCTTCGCCAAAAACTGGTATCTCGTGTAGATTTTTACTCTTTTCTTTTAGAGTTTGGAAATACCTGCTATCTTTACTATACCTTTCATCATCAAGAGCAGATATGACTATCGTAACATTTGCAGGTAGTTTACTTGGTAGCCATAAAAACTGATCATTGTGTCTTAACTGATCAACAGCATCTATAAAAATGGCTACATCCTCTTTGATGTTTATAATCTTGTCATAGATACGCTCACTAAACTGTTCAAAGGTCTCTTGGTTATGTTCTAAATTGCCAATAAGACTATCATTTCCTTGACCTTTTGCCCACTTACTCCTCGCATCTATTCCCAACTCATCAAAAAATGAAGTTAGTATCTCCCTACTAGAACCAGAGTGTGGAGTTGCTCCTACAAATCTATAGAGTATTTTTCTTGAACTATCAGTTTCAGCTTGTTTTATGGCTTCTGACATAAGTGATGACTTTCCTCGTCCTGATGCACCATACACTATGAGGGCTTGTTCTCCATCACCTTTTATGTAGCTAGCTATAGTCCCTAGAAGCTCCTTTTGTCCCATGAAGTTGTGCCGTTTTTGTTTTGCAAAGTAGGCTTGGGCTTGTAGTTCTACCTCTAATGATGTAAAGTCTTGCTCTTTGGCTATCTGCCCATCTACTTTACTTTCTAAAAATGAGACTATCTTCTGTTCAAATTCTATTAGATACTGCTCCTCCAAACTCTCTTCATCTCGCTGTATGGTATGTGATTGAAGTATGTTTTCATTTATTAGTTCATTTTTAACTCTCTGCTTTAAGCCCTGTGCCTTCTGCGTATCATCTCCCATAAATTTATCAGAACTTTTACTCTCCACTTCCATATCTCTAAAAAACCCAAAGATATGCTCTGTATCGACTTTCTCTAACTTGGGATTATTTTCTAGTAGTTTTTGTTGATGTGCAGTAGGGTTGATGTAAGGGATAATACCTTCTTCTATCTCCGCTTCTGTGGCAGACAGGAAGTATTTTCTCTGTTGTGCTTCATTTAGTGAAGTGTGCTTGACAGTTTTTTGAAAGATGCTACGAATAGCATTCTCAACCTCTCCCCATTTACTAAAGTCAGCATACTCGCCACTTCGTTCTTTGAGGATGTACGAAGCAGGTAGCTGATTGAAGTCTTCTCTGTACCACTCTAGCAGTAGCTTTTTCTCATCGGCATCTACATAGTCCAATATCTCTTCAAACTCTTGTGACGCCACAGTATAAGGCAAAGGAATCCATCCATACCTATCTCCTAGCATCAACAAAAAGTTAGGATACGGATAACTCTTACAAGACCGCACTTCATCAAGACACAGCTTCAAAGTCTTCTGATCCAGCTGTGCTTCTTCGTTAATGCCCCAACGCAAGTCTATAGGCTGAAAAGTATAACCCTTCTTAGAGCAATACTCTTTGACATGAGGAAATACTTTTGTCTGCAAGACCTCCCTCTCACGACGAAAGTCATTAAAGGTTGAACTTATGAATAGCCTGAATGTTTTTGTGTTTTGCATATATTACCCTTGACTTCTAAACTTTTTTATAATCCAACCCATACCGAGTCATAGCAGCCTCAAAGATAAGACCCTTATCATCTGCTCTAGCAAACAACTTCATAGCACTAGACATCACTTAACTCCACCAGTTCATAGCCTGCTTTTGTCAATAGATTTGGTATGTACAGTATAGAGTAAATATCATAAATAATCGTATGGCGTTTTGCATCTGGTA
>DQTM01000138.1 GCA_015662785.1 Sulfurospirillum arcachonense
ATAATTCCTAACGATACAGGTTCTACTATAGTTGAACCAATTGAACTAAAATCTATCGCTATACCTGCATTTGCAAGTGCAAAAAGAGGAATAATGACTAAGGCAACTGGCAAATGCAAATTATGTTCTAATCTACCCGCAGGAGTACCGATTGCATCAATCTTGTCTTTTATATTTTGAAGTATAGCTTTTTGTTTCTCATTAATCATATGGTCTTCATTAACAGGATACTCATCATATGTATCTAATAGTTTTTTTGTACTTTGGGCAAAATTCTTAGGACAAGCTTTAGGTTTTGAAGGAATAGCCATTGCTGCAATTACACCTGCTATAGTTGCGTGAACTCCTGATTCAAGCATAAAAAACCACATCAATAAACCTACAACAAAATATGGCAAAATCATATGTATACCAATACGATTAAAAATCACTAAAATCAAAAAAGAGACTCCAGCTAAGATTAGTGGTAACATTATAATTTGATCAGTATAAAATAGAGCTATAACTATAACAGCACCAAGATCATCTACAATAGCAAGTGCAACTAAAAATGTTACAAGTGTTGCAGGCACTCTTTTTCCAAGAAGGACAAGTATACTAATAGCAAATGCTATATCTGTTGCCATAGGTATTCCCCAACCATTTACTCCCTCTGTTCCTGCATTGATGCCAACATATATAAGTGCAGGGATCACCATACCACCGATAGCTGCAAGTATAGGTAAAATAGCAACTTTGATATTTGAAAGCTCTCCAACTAGTATCTCTCTTTTTATCTCAAGTCCAATAATAAAAAAGAAGATAGCCATTAACCCATCATTTATCCAGTGGTGTATTGTATGAGATATTGCCCAAGAACCAACAGTTAAGTCAATTTTAGTATGAAAAAAGTGAGCATAAGTATCTGCTAATGGACTATTGGCAAGAAGTAAGGCTACCACTGTCATAAACATCAAAACAATCCCTGTAGTAGTCTGAGCATGTAAAAAGTGTTCAAACGGCGTAGAGACTTTGTTAAAAGCTTTTTCCCATGGTGCGTATAGCTTTTTCATATTATTTTAACCTTTCTAGTACTGAAGCTTCATGTGCGCCTAGTCCTTCAGTTTTAGCTAAAAGAGCACATGCACGCCCAATCTCTTTTATACCTTCTTGACTCATACTTATGATTGAAGATTTTTTCATGAAATTCTCAACACCAAGTGGAGAGTAAAACTTTGCAGTTCCTCCAGTTGGTAAAGTATGATTTGGTCCAGCTATATAATCACCTATTGGCTCAGGAGTATATCTTCCCATAAAAATAGCTCCCGCGTGTTTTATCTTAGGAAGCAAATCAAATGGATACTCCGTCATTACTTCAAGATGCTCAGGTGCGATTCCATTCATAAGCTCTAGTGCTTCATCCATATCGCGTGTCACTATGATAGCTCCACGCTCTTTTATAGAAGCCATAGCTATCTCTTTTCTATTTAGTTTTTCTAACCACTCATAGACTTTTTTACTAGTTTCATCAGCAATGCGTTGCGATGGAGTTATAAGAATTGAGCTTGCCATCTCATCATGCTCTGCTTGGCTTAACAAATCTATAGCTAAAAAGTTACAGTCTGCACTCTCATCGGCAAGTATTCCAATCTCACTTGGACCGGCAATCATATCTATATTTACTTCACCAAAAACAAGCTTTTTTGCAGTTGCTACAAAAATATTTCCTGGTCCTGTTATAACATCTACTTTAGATATAGTTTGCGTCCCATAAGCCATAGCTGCGATTGCACTCGCTCCTCCAACTCTGTAAGCTTTTTTAATACCACAAAGGTGCATAGCTGCTAGAAGAAGTGAGTTGAGTTCATTACATGGTGCTGGCGTACAAACTACAATCTCTTTTACTCCAGCTACTATTGCAGGAATTGCATTCATCAAAAGGCTACTTGGATAAGCAGCTTTTCCTCCGGGAATATAAAGACCAGCTCTATCAACTGGAGTCACTTTTTGACCCAAAATATTACCATTTTCTTCATAATCTAACCATGAAGTTGGTTTTTGTTTTTGATGATAAGCTTTGATTCTATCGTATGCAAGTTGTAGAGCATTTTTAAGTTCATAATCAAGTTCATCATAAGCTTTTTCCATAGATTCACAAGATATTTGTAACTCTTCATCCCTCGAAGGAATCCACATATCAAACTTTCCTATATGCTTCTTAAGAGCTTCATTACCATCTTTTTTTATTTCTGAAATTATGTCAAGAACTATTTTAGATACGTTATCCATATCCATATGTCCACGTTTTAATAACTCTTCAAACTCTTGTTTAAAATTTTTATCTGTTGTTTTTATCTGTTTCATATTTTCTTTCATACCTCTGCTTCATCGATTCATTTCCCAATACTCCACCTTGGTGTATGTAAATGGGTGTTCCTTCTAAATCTTCTACATGTAAGAGAAACTTTTGCCATCCAACAGGGTCATACATCAAATCAAATGTAATGCCCATGTCTTCTTGTAACTCTTGCCAAAGTTCATACAGTTCTGGATAAAGTTTTCCATAATGGTACTTTTTTTGAGAACTTAAAATAACAGGAAAAGAATCTTCACTTATCTCTTCAAACTGCTCTTTTAAATACTCATCATCTCCAACTGTACTACATGTAAAAACTCTGTATGGTAAATTTTTTTGTAAAAAAAGTGCTGTTGTTCCCGTTCCTGATGGCAGATATATATATGGGTTTTTAATACCCTCTTTTTGAATATCTTTTTTTAACTCATCTGCTAAGACTTTTACACCAAACTCTGCCTCTTTTTGTCTCCCACCCTCTTCTATAATCAAATCACTACTGTCGGTATACATGTAAGCATCTTCTCGACGTTGAAGACTCTCTATAATTTTCATTCCATTTTCTAAAGCATACTTGTAATTTCCTACTGGGTTTTGTTTTAAAAAATCTGGTATATGATTACAAAAGTATACAAACTCCCAACCTCTATAACGAGCCATTACAGAGAGCGAATACATAGCATTTGATTGATTTGAGCCATACGAAACAACACGCTTTACATGTACAAACTCTTGGTTTAAAAACCAGTGAAATTTTCTAGCTTTATTACCAGAAAAGTCTACATGTAAAGCATCATCTCTTTTGACATATATCTCCCTACCTCTAAAGGTATGCTTTTGGAAAGGTGAGGGAGAAAATGTCATTTAGTTCCTATTTAAACAGTTCAAGTCACTAAAAGCACGATTAAGTCTGGCTATGGTTGCAACTTCCCCTGCTCTTAACCATTTTCTTGGATCATAGTACTTTTTGTTTGGTTTATCATCACCCTCTGGATTTCCAATTTGTCCTTGAAGATATGCTGCATTTTTTTCAACATAACCTTTAGTCCCTTCCCAAAAAGACCACTGCGTATCTGTATCAATGTTCATCTTAATAACACCATACTCAATAGCTTCTCTAATGTCAGCTAACTCACTTCCGCTTCCACCATGAAAAACAAAATTTACAGGTTTCTCTAAAGTGTTAAACTTCTCTTGAATATACTTTTGAGAGTTATCTAGTATTTTCGGAGTTAGATGAACATTACCTGGTTTATAAACACCATGAACATTTCCAAAAGAAGCAGCTATCGTAAAGTTAGGACTAATTGCCATTAACTTCTCATACGCATAAGCTACATCTTCTGGTTGAGTGTAAAGCGCTGAGTTATCAAGATGAGTATTGTCTACTCCATCTTCCTCTCCACCAGTACAACCAAGTTCAATTTCAAGTGTCATGCCTATCTTACTCATACGTTTATGGTACTCTTCGCAAGTTGATATATTTTGCTCTAAACTCTCTTCTGAAAGGTCTATCATATGAGAACTATATAGAGGTTTTCCAGTTTTCTCAAAATGAGATTCACTAGCATCAAGAAGAGCATCAATCCAAGGAAGAAGTTTTCTCGCTGCATGGTCTGTATGAAGAATCACAGGAACACCATAAGCAACAGCTACAGTGTGTACATGTAAAGCTCCACTAATAGCTCCCAATATACCACCATCAGTACTATTCAGAGCTTTTCCAGCATAAAACTGTGCTCCACTGTTTGAAAATTGAACTATGATAGGAGAACCTGCATCTTTTGCAGACTCTAAAACAGCATTTACAGAACTTGTACTCACAACATTTACTGCTGGAAGTGCGTAGTGATTTTCTTTTGCTACTTCAAAAACTTTTGTAACATCATTACCACTTAAAACCCCTGGTTTCACAAAATCAAATACTCCCATAAAACGCCCCTTATTTCATAACTATTTTAGCTTTTTTTCTCAAATCTTTTGCTCTTTTTGCAACATCATCACGGAATTTTTCCATTTTTAGTCCATTTTCAATTTGAACTTTTGCATCAGCAAATTCAACTTTTTCTCCACCCTTTTTATCTTCTGTTAGAATTACATGATAACCAAACTGAGTCTTAACTGGAGTTTTTGTAACTTCACCTTTTCCTTGTCCAAATGCAGCTTCACTGAAAGCTCCTACCATTTGTTTCTTATTAAACCAACCTAAATCACCACCATTTTTGCCACTTGGTCCTGTTGATTTTGTTTTTGCTAATTCAATGAATTTAGTTGTTAAAGCTTCACCTTTTAAACCACTTAACTCTTTTATGATAGCTTTTGCAGCTGCTTCATCTTTAACAACTATATGTCTTGCTTTTACCGTTGCTGGTTTTACAAATTTGTCTTTATTTTTAGTAAAATATGCTTTTGCATCAGCTTCAGAAACTTCTACCTTTTCAAATACTCTTTTCATCCAAATCTCAAGTGCTAAATCACCTTTTATTGATTCTAAAGTCTTTTTATACTCAGCATCTTTTTCTATACCTGATTTAAAAGCCTCTTTTGCTAAAAGTTTTCTCTCTATTGCTTGGTCTATAACTCTCTTTTGTTGTGCTGGTTGTAGTGTTTCATATTTTGCACCAGGCATTGCTCTCATAAGGCTTGCTACATCTTTATCTGTAATTTCCACGCCATTGACTGTTGCATATACTGCGGCATTTAGACTAACACCCATCGCTAGTGTTACTATACTTCCTATGATAACTCTTTTCATACTATTCCTTGTTGTTTTAAATTTATACTATTTTACTAATGTTTCTATTAAAATCTGATTATATATCATAAATCTAAACAATTAATTAACATTTTGATATACTATTATTATGAAACAAGCAACAAAAATTGAAATCAATGAGATAAAAAATATTTTTATAGAAAATTATAGTGATGCTGTTACTGAACTAAACTATAAAAACCTATATGAACTTATCATAGCTGTTATGTTATCAGCTCAGTGTACTGATAAAAGAGTCAATATTATAACACCAGCTCTATTTTTAAAATATCCTGATGTTAAACAGCTTTGTAATGCTGAACTAAATGACGTAAAAAATATTATAAAATCTTGCTCATTTTTTAACAATAAAGCAGTAAATCTAATTAAAATGGCAAATAGAGTTATAGAGCATTATGATGGGCAAATTCCTCTGAATGAAAAAGACTTAATCACCTTAGCAGGAGTTGGTCAAAAAACTGCTCATGTGGTTATGATAGAGTACGCTGGTGCAAATCTAATTGCAGTTGATACTCACGTCTTTAGAGTAGCTCATAGACTCGGTCTTAGCAGTGAAAAAACAGCAATAAAAACAGAAGAAGAACTTACAAGAAAATTCAAAACAGACCTACATATACTTCACCAAGCTATGGTTCTTTTCGGACGGTATATTTGCAAGGCAATAAGCCCAAAATGTGAAACTGACTGTTTTTTAAAAGAGTATTGTAAAACAAAAAAGAGTTTTAAAGTTGGTTAAAAATACAAAATGGCACAAA
>DQTM01000145.1 GCA_015662785.1 Sulfurospirillum arcachonense
CAAATTGCTTATGATTTAAAATTTCCAGGGGTGACATCATTTTATAGTTGGGCTTCAAAAAATACATTTTCAGGTTATGGTGCTGATAGTGCAACAACTGAAATTAGTGTTAAATACCTGTATGAATATATTTTAAATATTTGGAAACACTCTTCAACAAAAAAGATTCATATTCTTGCTCATAGTATGGGCAATAGAATATTGATGAATGTACTGAGAAAAATTAAAGAGAATGATATTGATATACAATTTGGGCATATTATCTTGGTAGCACCAGATGTAGATAAAGAATTATTTGAAGAATATTCATATCTTTATAATGAACATTCAGAAATGTCAACATTATATGTTTCATCGGAAGACAAAGCAGTTAGAGCATCATATAAAATACATCAGAATAATAGAGTTGGACTTTCGCCTCCAGTTGTTGTTGAAAAAGGTATTGATACGATTCACGCAAGTTCAGTTGTTGAGCGTGCTTTGTGGGACTTGGGACATTCATATTATGCAGAGGCAGAAGCTTTAATATTAGATATGCATGAGTTACTCACTTCTTCAGTGGAAGCAAAAAAAAGACAAAAATTACAAAAAGTAGAAGTTTTAAATAAAAGATATTGGCAGTTAAATTTAGTTTAACTGTGTAGGAAGAGTAACTTTATGAGAACACCTCGTCACTTAAGAATCTTCATATCATCAACCTTTGATGACATGGAAGAAGAAAGAAAAATATTAATCAATGAAACCTTTCTTCAGTTAAAGAAAATAGCAAGAGAACGATTTGTAGAAGTAACAGAGATTGACTTACGAACAGGGATTACTAAAGAACAGGCAGAGAGTGGGCAGGTTGTCAAAATTTGTCTTGATGAGATAGAACGATGTGCTGATTCTCCTATCTTCTTTTTAGGGATGTTGGGTAATCGCTATGGATGGTCTGAGTGGATTGGGGATGTGGATGAGGATGTTTTGGAAGATGATAGATACTCTTGGATAAAGCAGCACGCTGATGTAAGTATTACAGAGCTAGAGATAATCTCTGCAATAGAGAGAGGTGGAAAGCACAGCCGAGCATTTTTTTATCTAAAAGAGAATAAGAGGGATGATGATAAAAAACTAATCGACCTCAAAGAGCGGCTGATTGAGAAGTCTAAAAATGATAATAGGCTATATGTTGCAGAGTACAAAGATGCTGATGAGTTTAGAAAAAGAACTATTGATGCTTTCAAAAAAATTCTTGACGAACTCTATCCTGAAGATATAAAACTATCAGAGGTAGAGAGGCTAAGAACTACTCATGAAATCTTTTCAAAGTCGAGACAAAAGGTCTATATATCTAATAATAATGAGATTATACTAAGTGAATTTATAGATAGTGACAAGGATAGATTACTATTGTATGGAGAATCTGGATATGGAAAGTCGGCACTTATAGCGAATTACTTTAATGAATTTAAAAAGAATACGGATACATTTGTAATAGAACATTATATAGGTGGAGCAGGAGAGTTTAGTAGTGACTTGCATCAGACGCTTAGGCGTGTGATGCTGGAGATAAAGGAAGAGTTTGACCTAAACGATGAAGTTCCTAGTGAACCACAGAAGATAATGGATGAGTTTTCTTCTTGGTTACTTAGGGTAAAGGGTTCTACTATCGTCATCTTTGATGGCTATAATCAAATAGAAGATGAGATGAAAGAGAAGCTTTTTTTATATCTTCCTGATAAATTGAAAAATGTAAAGCTGATATTTACTTCTATCCAAGATGATTACGATATAGAATATAAACAAAAGATAGAAGCTTTAAACAACGAAGATCAGAAAAAATTAATAGTGAAATATCAAGATGAATATGGGAAAACATTAGAAGGTGAGATAGTTACACAAATTGTACAACACCCTCAAACTGATAATACTCTTTTTCTATATACGTTATTAACTGAAATACGATTATTGGGTAATCATAAACAAAAAATAGATGATATAGCAAGCTATCTAAATGCCAAAAATGTTGCGGAACTATTCTCTAAGATATTGGAGAGACTAGAAAGAGACTATAAAACTGGTCTTACTAGAGAGGTATTATCTTTGATTTATGTCTCTAGGGATGGGCTTAGTGAAAATAACTTGATGGAGATTATGAATAAAAACTCAACTAAAAAGGTTAGTCGTTTAGAGTTTTCTCCTTTGTTTTTAGCTATTGAAGAACATTTACTTAATCGGGATGGATTGTATGGATTTTTTCATGGATTTATTGAGGAAGCTGTGGAGAATAGGTATTTAAGTAGGGATGAATTAATCAATGTCGAAAGAAGTAAAATTGCTGATTATTTTGGGAATAGCGACATAGATAATCAAAGGATTAGAGAGTTGCCTTTTCAATTGTTTCGGTTAGAAGATAGAGATAGACTTTATGAATGTTTATTTATTGTTGACTTTTTTATTGAAATCCAACGATTAGATGTATATGAACTGCTAATGTATATCTTGTTTATTGAAAAAAAAGAGAATCTAACTCAAAATATCTATAATACTCTTCTTGACAAAAGGTGCCAAGACAGCAATAAAATAGACAATGTTGCAAAATTTTTTAACACTTATGGAAAATATAATAAATCTATTATTTTATATCAAAAAGTTTTAATCATAAAGAAAAATTTGCTAGGAGACAAACATAAAGATATAGCTAAAGTTTATCATGATTTAGCAGAAGGGTTTCGTTATGCAGGAAAATATACAGAAGCCTTACCTTTTTATAATAAATCTCTAATAATACTTAAAGACTTATATGGGGAAGAACATTATGATATTGCAACAAGCTATAATGACTTAGGATTATTATATAAGCTTACAGGAGACTATAAAAGAGCATTACCTTTATACTTTCAATCTTTGGCTATATGGAGAAAACTATTGGGTGAATCCCATTGTGATATAGCTACTAACTATAATAATATAGCCGTACTTTATAAGCAAATGGGAAGATACAAAGAAGCTTTACCCTTTTATGAAAAAGCATTAAACTTACGACAAGTAATATTTACAAAAAATCATCCTGAAATATCGCAAAGCTATAACAATTTAGGAGGTTTCTACTTGGACTTAAAAAAATATAAACAAGCACTATTCTACTATGGTAAGGCATTAGATATTAGAGAAAGTGTATTAGGGGATAATCATCCAAATACAGCTACTGTTTATAATAATATAGCTGTAACCTATCAAGAAATGGGAAAATTTAAAGAGGCTTACCTTTTTCTTAAAAAAGATTTGAAAATTTGTGAAAAATTATTAGGTAAAAAACATCCTAATACAGCTATTAGCTACCATGGATTAGGGAAGTTTTATAAAAATATAGGCAAATATAAAAAATCTTTAGTTTTATATAAAAAAGATTTAAAGATAACTATGGAAATTTTAGGAAAGAAGCACCTTAATACCGCAATCACGTATAATAGCCTTGCTGAACTTTACAAATTAATGAAAAATTTCACTAAGGCAAAAAAGTTTTATAAAAAAGCGTTAATAATTAGAGAAAATAATCTACCCAATAACCATTCTGATATAATAGAGTCCAAATTAGGTTTAGAAAAGTTAAATAAAGAGTCAGATTAATGAATCAACACCATCTAAAGATCTTCATTTCCTCAACATTCCTAGACATGAACCAAGAGAGAGAAGAACTTCTAAAAAAAGTATTTGTAAAGTTTAAAAAATTAGCCAAACAACGAGGAGTTGAAGTAACAGAGATAGAGTTAAGAACAGGGGTAACCAATGCTACAGGGCATGTAGCCAAAGTTTGTCTGGAATTAGTAGATAAATGTGTTGACTCTCCTATATTTTTCATAGGAATTTTAGGAGAATCCTATGGTTGGGATGGTTGGTACGCACTAGAAAACAAACAGACTTTAAATAAAAAGCATAGAGATATTGTACAAAAGTACGCAGACAGAAGTGTTACTGAGTTAGAAATACGTTATGCCATAAAAGATAAAAATCATAACCAAGCCTTTTTTTATGTAACAAAGCCTACAGCAAATGAAGATAAACGACTTGTGAGTTTAAAAAATGAGTTACAAGAGTACAGTAAAGAACGTAAGAATCTAATGTTTGATTATTATGTAAAAGATGAGGGGTTTTCTGAAAAAGTTTACTATGATTTAGAAAAAGCTCTCAATGAAGTATATCCTTTAAAGAAGAAAGAAAGTGAGATTGAAAAGTTAAGAGCTCCCCATAACGCTTTTGCTATGTCACGGTATAAAGGATATGTAAAGTCTAAAAAGAATGAAGAAATATTGAACCAGTTTTTGCTACCAAGTAATAGTCAAAATAGATTGCTTCTTTATGGTGAGTCAGGTTATGGTAAATCGGCTTTAATTACTAACTATTTTAGTGCTTTCAAAAAGAAGCACAAAGAGTATTTTATTATTGAACACTATATTGGTGGAGCAGGTGAATTGAGTAATGACTTTTATCAAATGTTACGACGCGTGATGTTGGAAATAAAAGAAGAATTTAATCTGTCTGATGATGTACCTACGGATAATGAGACAATACTCAATGAATTTACTGAATGGCTACATAAGGTTAAGAGAAAGACTATTATTGTATTTGATGGATATACTCAAATAGAAGATGAAGTAAAAGGTAGATTTTTAGAATTTTATTTAGCTAATAGCTATGACAATGTAAAGTTGATTGTGACAGCTATCGATAGTAATTATAAGATAGAAAATAAACAACAAATAAATAAGCTCACTATAGATGAAAAAAAAGATTTTATTAAAACATACTTAGATATTTACGGAAAACATTTGAGCTATGATGTTAATAAATTGATTAATCACAGTCAGGTAGATAATACTCTATTTTTACGGACACTATTGGAAGAGATACGTCTTTTAGGACAATTTGAAACAGTGGGCGAAGATATAGCTAATTATCTAAAATCAAAAGATGTAAAAGAGCTATTTGTTAAGATATTTGCTCGTTATGAGAGGGACTATGCTACTAACTTAGTTAAAGAAATTATCTCGTTGATTCATATTTCACGCGATGGGTTGAATGAAAATAATCTTTTAGAGATGATAGAACAGCATAAGCGTGTAGATAGGTATGAGTTTTATCCAATATTATTGGTATTAGAAGAACATTTGATTGATAGAAATGGTTTGTATACTTTTTCACATGACTACATAAAAGAAGCTGTTGAAGAAAAGTATGTCTGGTCTGATGAAGTTAAAAATGATTATAGAAGAAAGTTGATTAATTATTTTGAAAATCAGGATATAGATCTGCAAAGAGTAAGAGAATTACCTTTTCAATTGATTGAGTGCAGAGATCAGAATGGGCTTTATAGATCTTTTATGGATATTGATTTTTTTGTGAGAGTACAGGAGATGGATGAATATGAACTTTTAAAATATATACAATTTATAGACAAGTCTAAAAAATATGATATTGTAGGGGATATTACAGAAAAACTCATGCTTAAGAAAAAATCCAATGCAGAAGATGCAAGGATAATTAATACAATTGCAGGTTTTTTTGATTTGCTATATGTAAATCAATATGAAGCTTTATTGCTTTATGAAAAGGCTTTGGTACTCTATAGTAAAATAAAAGGAAACAATCATCAATATGTTGCAATTTGTCATAATAATGTGGCTTCTATATATGATGCAATGGGTAAACATAAAAAAGCACACATGCATTATCGTATGGCGTTAAAAATAAACAAAGATAATCTAGAGTACCTACCAGAGTTTTATAACAATCTAGCAGGAAATTATCATCAAAAAGCCCGATACAAGAAGGCTTTAAAATATTATCAGAAATCATTAAAGATTAGAAAAAAAGAAAAAAATGTTAATTATTTAAGTTTGGCAATTCTATATAACAATATGGCAGAGTTATATAGCGAACTTGGAGAATACCAAACGGCGTTAAAGTTTCACCTAAAGGCACTAAGCATTCGTAAAAAGTATTTACCTAAAAATTACCCTAATCTTGCCATAACTTATAGTCATCTTGCATTGACTTATGATGCCTTGGGAAAGAAAAATAAAGCTTTGTATTTGTATAAAAAATCATTGGATATAGACTTAGAAGTTTATGGTGAAACCCATCCTCATACAGCAACTGCTTATGAAAATTATGGAAATTTTTTATACAATAGAGGAGAGCTAAATAAAGCATTACAATTTTTAGAAAAATCTTTGAAAATTACAAAAAGAACTTTAGGTAGCAAACATGTAGAAACCGCAATTTCATATAATAATTTAGCTAATATATATCATGCTTTAGGAAAATACAAAAAAGCTTTGGATTTATATAGAAAGTCTTTAAAGATTAAAATAAGAGTTTTAGGATTAAAGCATAATATTGTTGCAGAAAGTTATAACAATTTAGCAATATTTTACCATGAACATAATAAATACACAAAATCACAAAAGTACATGAAAAGGGCTATAAAAATATGGAAGATGAGTTTTTCAATTGATCACCCGCATTTGATTAATGCTTACGCTGGACTAGAAGAAATAAAATTGGCTATAAAAAATAGTTAAATTTGTAATTTTCTGATATAGTTTATTAAAGAGCCACTTGCAAATTCACACAAAAGCGACTAATTTAAATTTTTAGTAGTGCAAAAGTTGAAATCTAATTTCAGATAAGTTATAATTTTTTAC
>DQTM01000102.1 GCA_015662785.1 Sulfurospirillum arcachonense
CTTATGGTAACTGGGTTATTTTGTCCCCCTTGTGCTACAGTGAAAGTGTCAACAGCTTCTACAGTATATGAGTTTTTAAAAAAAGCTCTTACTTCATACTCTCCAGCACTTAGTCCATGTATGGTTAAAGTCCCGCTTGTTTTTGGGCTATTCCATCGTGTCCATGTCCAAGAACGAACATTTTCCCATGCATTACTAGCACCAACGGGATAGACACCAATCCAGTCTGTACTATCTCCTGACATAGCAGTGGCAGTAAAAGTAAGGTCTTCGTTCACTGAAAAAGTATCTTTTTGCGCGGTGATACTGGTTGCTTGAAGAAATGAGACAAAGAGCAATAATTGTAGAAAAATTTTTAACATTGTGTTCCTTTTAATAGATTTTAAGAGCCATTATACTTTATGGGTATATAATTTTACCTTTTAAAACTTAATTTGTCTTTAATAATGAAAAAAACATGATTAAAGTCTCTTCAGTTTAATCCGATATATCATGTATAGGTTCAACGCTATATTTTAGAAGATTAAAGATATAGTTATATATGCAAAAAAGAGGATCATAATGTTATTTAATTCATATATATTTATATTTATGTTTCTCCCTTTTACGTTTGTAGTCTATTTTTACCTCAACCATAAAAGATTGACGGTACTTAGTCAACTATTTTTAGTCTTCGCTTCACTCTTTTTTTACACATGGTGGAATATCGCATACTTACCTCTTATCTTGGTATCCATACTTTTTAATTATGCTCTGGGTGTGACACTCTCACAAAAGAAAAAAAGTGCTTTTTCTAAAAAAAGTCTTTTGTTCATAGGTATCGTAGCAAACTTGTCTTTACTGGGATATTTTAAATATGCAGACTTTTTTATTGAAAACACTAACCTTTTACTGGGAAGTTCATTTCCTCTTTTATATCTACTTTTACCACTTGCAATCAGTTTTTTTACGTTTCAACAGGTAGCTTATCTTGTAGATAGTTACAGAGGAGAAACCAAAGAATATGATTTTTTAAATTACACCTTGTTCGTCACCTTTTTCCCCCAACTTATAGCAGGACCCATCGTACACCATAAAGAGATGATGCCACAATTTGCAAAAGCAAAAAATAGAATCATTAATAGATATAACATCGCTATAGGGCTTTTTATCTTTTCTATTGGTCTGTTTAAAAAAGTCGTTATCGCCGATAGTTTTTCCATCATCGCTACACAAGGTTTTGACAACGCAGAAGTGTTAAATCTTATAGAGGGATGGATAACCTCTCTCTCTTATACTTTCCAACTATATTTTGATTTTTCTGGTTATACCGATATGGCGATAGGGGTGGCTTTATTGTTCAATATACGGCTTCCTATCAACTTTAACTCCCCTTATAAAGCTACTAGTATTCAAGATTTTTGGAGAAGATGGCACATCACACTTTCTCGTTTTTTAAAAGATTATATATACATCCCACTAGGTGGAAATAGAAAAACAGAGATAAGGACGTATACGAATCTTTTTACAACATTTCTGATTGGTGGAATCTGGCATGGAGCAGGGTGGACTTTTGTGTTTTGGGGTGCGCTTCATGGTTTTGCACTGATGATACATAGACTATGGCAAAAAGCAGGTTTGAA
Organism: Sulfurospirillum arcachonense; assembly: GCA_015662785.1. Lineage (GTDB taxonomy): Bacteria > Campylobacterota > Campylobacteria > Campylobacterales > Sulfurospirillaceae > Sulfurospirillum_A > Sulfurospirillum_A arcachonense_A. The sequence continues at coordinate 1,623 of DQTM01000102.1, forward strand.
AATGCCTATTGTGTTAGCATGGTTTGTAACTTTTAACTTTGTTAATATCGCTTGGGTATTTTTCAGAGCCAAAGAGTGGGAAGATGCGATAAAAGTGCTAAAAGGGATGTTTGGATTTTCAGGGGTGGCATTACCAAATGTTTTGGCAAGTAAGTTGGCATTTTTACAAGCCCATGGCGTAGAGTTTGGTATGTTTATGTCACATGTTAAAGGAACCAACATCACTTTAGTCCATTTAGTCTTGGCATTTGTCGTAGTGTTAGGGGTTAAAAACTCTGCTTATTATCTTGAAAACTTTAAACCGACAAAGCGTTATGCTGTACTTTCAGCGTTGCTTTTTACTTGGGGATTTTTCTCCCTCAACAAAGTATCAGAATTTTTATATTTTAATTTTTAGGTGAGTTATGAATAATAGACAATTTATCAAAATATGGTTCTTAGTAGTATCTCTTTTTGTTATCATGATAGCACTTTTAAATTACCTGATTGACCCTTTTGGTGTTTTTCATACAGGGTTACTTGAAAAGAGTAAAAGCCTTAATGAACGCGTGGTGAAGATTGATTATCTTAACAAAAACAAAAAGCGATATAACTCGTTTATGTTTGGAAGTTCTACGATGGGGACGACTGATCCGAAGGTGCTAGAAAAGTATGTTAAAAATAGTAAGTTTTATAATCTCACTTGTTCATCTAGTAATATGTATGACTTCAAGATGCTTATAAAGTATCTGATAAAAGAGGATTTTGAAGTGAAAAACCTCTACTTACAAATAGACTTAACAAGTATGAGAGAGTATGGTAAACATTCAAACCAAGCGCAAAAACATCACTATAGGGTGAGTAATGACTCTATGTGGAAGTTTTATTTAGAGTATCTCACTATTTTCCCATTTGATGCGATGAAGGCAAAAGTATTGATGGCACTACAAGATGCAGATGCCACAAAGTTTGATGTAGAAAATTCTGGTATGTGGTTTGTCAAGCATAAAGATAGAGCAAGAGAAAAAGATTTAGAAGCGTATATAGCCAATGAGTCTTCTTTTAAAAAGAAATCAAGACGTACACGAGGGGAAGAAAAAAGTATCGATGTTATCATGCGTGACTATCAAGAGATTGTGGCACTTTGTAAAGAGAAAGATATCAATCTTACGATACTAACTACAGCCTATAATCATCTGCGTATGGATGCCTTTAAGATAGAAGATGTTTTACGTTTTGTGGAGCGTTTAGCAAGCTATCATGATATCTGGTATTTTTCAGGTTACAATAGTATCACCAATGACGATAGAAACTTTTATGAAGTAAATCATTATATTTCAGAGATTGGAGCATTGAAGGCGGCTAGAATCTATAATGATAGTACAGCTAGCTTGCCAGAAGATTTTGGTGTATTGATTACAAAAGAGAACATGAAAAGCATACTTTCAAAAGAGAGAGATAGTATGCTCTATCATGATAGAGAGTAGAAAGTTTATTTAAACTCCACACACAGAGCTGGGCTAGCTTCGCAAGCCAACACTTTGACCCAACCTGCCACGATTTTAGCACCTTGTGGGTTAAAGTGTGTACGATCATCATAGGCAAACTTAGCAGCGATGGCATCATGTGTAGGATAGCTGTTAAAGATATGCCAGCTTTTTTCATATAAATCTAACAATAAAATATTTTCATCCTTTGCCAAGTCTCGTAC
>DQTM01000291.1 GCA_015662785.1 Sulfurospirillum arcachonense
GCAAATATAGGGATACTGTTGTCCCCAGCTTATTAGGAAAAATGGGACAGCATTATTTAAGATTCCTGCAACTATAAGTATATACCATGTTTTTTTGTCTTTTGGAAATGAATAATTTTTATATAAAATAACAAGAATCAAAAAGAGTGTAGCAAAACTTATTCTACTAAAAGCAACTAAAAAGGGGAAATGTTTTCTATCGCTATTTCAATAGCTAAAAAAGAACTTCCCCAAATAGCTGAAAGTATGAGAAGTTGTATATAATCACTTAATTTAGGAAGTTGTACCCTGTTTATAGTGATACACCTGCTATTTTTAGCGCAGACTCAATATACATCTTTCTCATTTTTTCAAAAACAGGTCCAGGTTTTCCATCACCAATATTTTTACCGTCTATCTCAACTATTGGTAATACAAAAGTTGTAGCACTTGAAAGAAATGCTTCATCTGCATCTAATGCCTCTTGAGGTGTAAAAAGACGCTCTTCTATCAAAATATCATGCTTATTTGCAATCTCAATTAAAAGTTTTCTTCTAATTCCTGGAAGTATTGAGTTTGAAAGTGGTCTAGTTATGATTACATTGTCTTTTACTATGTAAGCACTTGAAGAAGTTCCTTCAGTTACATATCCATCTTCAACCATCCAACCCTCGTAAGCACCTTTTCTTTTAGCTTCCTCTTTTGCCATACATTGACCTAGAAGTGCTATAGATTTTACATCTCTTCTTTTCCATCTTATGTCTTCTACAAAAGCCACTTTTACTCCACTTTGAGCATAAGGGTTATTGATAACCTCTTTTTTAAAGCCAAAAGCTGTGCAAGTTGTAGGTGTATCTTTTGGGTATGAAAAATCACGAGGAGCAACTCCACGTGTCACTTGCATATAAACTCCACCCTCTTTGATATCATTTTTCTTAACTAGCTCATCAATCATATTTAAAAATTCATTTTTACTCATAGGCCAAGCTAAATCAAGTTCACTTAGACTTCTACCAAATCTCTCTAAAAAAGGTTCTCTATCCAAAACTGTGTAGTTTACAACTGGTACTACTTCGTAGACACCATCACCAAACATATAACCTCTGTCAAAAACAGAAACTTTTGCTTCATCAGCTTTAAGATATTCACCATTTAAAAATACTATTCCATTCATAATAGACCCTCCTTAAAATAAAAGCAAATTTTACTCTTTTTAAGATTTAATCTTCATAAGTTCATTATTTAGTTTTTCGCTCATAGAATCCAATCTGTACTCTCCATAACACTTTGAACAACTAAGTTTGTAGTAGCATCTATTTCGCCTAGTGATTTTTGAGTTCTCTCTGCTAAGGCTCTTACTTCATCCGCTACTACGGCAAAACCACGCCCATGCTCTCCTGCACGGGTAGCTTCAATAGCAGCATTTAGTGCTAACAGATTTGTTTGGTCCGCAATGGCTTTAAAGTGACATTAATATCATTTTACATAAAACTAACTGTTTTTTTGCTAAAATAGAAATAAAAAAAGGACATCAATGTTACTAGGTGTAAATATAGACCACATAGCAGTTTTAAGAGAAGCAAGAAAAATAAATGACCCAGACCCACTTGACGCAATAAGTCTTGTAAAAAGAGCAGGAGCTGACCAGATAACAATACATTTAAGAGAAGATAGACGACATATTAATGACATGGATGCACTGCGTATCATAGAAAATTCACAACTTCCTATCAATATGGAGTGTGCTATTGATGCAGAAATTATTGATACTGTTATAGATATGAATCCTCATCGTGTTACACTTGTTCCTGAAAAAAGAGAAGAAGTTACTACTGAGGGTGGGCTTAACTTGATAACAAATTTTAAGACTATCGAAAAAATCAGTAAAAGATTAAAAGAAGCAAATATAGAACTTTCAGTCTTTATAGACCCTGATATGTTTCAAATCAAAATGGCAAAAAGTTTAGGTGCACAGTGGATAGAACTTCATACTGGACTTTACGCAAATATCTATGCAATGCTGAACACCAATCTTAAAAATACAAATCACTCTATAAAAGAGCTAGACCTTCCAAGAGAAGCTCTACATGTAAAGCTTCAAGATGCTACAAAACAACTTCAATCTTCAGCAAAACTAGCAGATGAATTAGAAATAAAAGTAGCAGCTGGTCACGGACTTAACTACCAAAACGTACGAGCAGTAGCAAATATACCAGAGATAATTGAACTAAATATTGGTCAAAGTATCATCGCTCGTAGTATTTTTACTGGTTTTGAAAGTGCTGTAAAAGAGATGGTACATGAAATTAGCCGTTAGTATTGGAGATATTAATGGCATAGGGCTTGAGATAGCCCTGTGTTCACACGAAACTATAAAAGAGTTTTGTGAACCTATATACTGTATCAATAAAACCATGCTCCACTGGGGAGCTGCCTCACTTGAACTTGACGTCCCAAAAGACTTTACATGTAAAGAGTGTGGAGAAATTTTTGAGATAGAAGCAGGGAAAAGTACAAAAAAGGCAGGAGAACTCTCATACACTAGTTTTTGTACTGCTGTAAAACTTGCTAAAAAAGGTAAAGTAGATGGCATTGTAACACTTCCTATAAACAAAGAGTCATGGGAAAAAGCTAATGTTCCTTTTGTAGGTCATACCGATGCTCTTAGTGAGAAAGCAATCATGATGCTAGGTTGTGAAAAGATGTTTACTATACTGTATACACATCATATTCCTCTAAAAGACGTTAGTGAAACTTTGACTACTAAGAAGCTAAAAAAGTTTCTTTTAACAGTGCAAAACTCTTTACATGTAGAGAAGATTGGCGTTTTAGGTCTAAATCCTCATGCAGGTGATGGAGGAGTTATAGGAGATGAAGATTTTAAAATCAAAAAAGCTATAAAAAAAGCAAATAAGGTATTGGGTAAAAATGTTTTTATAGGTCCTTTAGTACCTGATACTGCTTTTACATGTAGAAGTAGAGAAAAATTTAAATATTTTATCTGCATGTACCATGACCAAGGACTCATTCCGTTAAAAGCACTATATTTTGATGAAAGCATTAATGTAAGCCTAAATGCTGGAATCATAAGAACCTCAGTAGACCACGGAACAGCCTTTGACATAGCCTATAAAGATAAAAACCCTTCAACTATAAGCTACATCAATGCAATCAAAGAAGCAGTTAATTTATCCTTAAGTAAATAAGTGACATAATACGAAATCTAGATTAATATTACAAAATAAGGATAAACTGATTAAATTAATACTAACTTTCGTTCTGTTTCTTACTACCGTCTTAAATGCACATTTTCAAGTAATAAAACCTGAAAATGATGTCGTCACAAACACAAAAACTCAAAAAATTGAGCTTTCTTTCATGCATCCATTTGAACAAACATATATGGAGATGAAAAAACCAAATAGTTTTGGTTACTTTCTTGATGGCAAAAAAGTTGATTTAACAGATAAGTTAATTAGCAAAAAAGTAAAAGGCTTTCAAACATGGAGTTATGAGAGAAAATTCAAAGAGATGGGAGATTATCAATTTTTTGTTGATCCCGTGCCTTACTTTGAACCAAGTGAAGGTAAATTTATAAGACACTTAACAAAAACAATTATAGATGTTCACAATGCAGGTGAGGGTTGGGACAGTAAAATTGGATTAAAAGCTGAAATCGTACCTCTTACTCGTCCATATAGTCTGTATGCTGGAAATATCTTTAGTGGAACTGTTCTTTACTATGGTAAACCTGTTCCTTACGCTGAAATTGAAGTTGAGTTTTACAACGACATGGGTAAATCAGCACCAACTGATAACCATATAACACAAGTTATAAAAGCAGATAAAAATGGTGTTTTTCACTATGCTATGCCTTTTAAAGGCTGGTGGGGATTTGCAGCTCTTATTGAAGACGATGTCAAAATAAAACATGAAGGCAAAGACTATCCAGTAGAGCTTGGTGCCCTTATCTGGGTGAAGACTTACTAATGCATATAAGTGAGGGTGTACTAAATCCAGAGATTCTTATAGGGGGAGTAGTGGTATCTCTTGCTTTTACCACTTATGCCCTCAAAAAACTGAAAAATGAAGAGATTCCTTTAGTGGCAGTATTTTCTGCCCTCTTCTTTTTAGCATCATTTATACATGTACCTGCCGGTCCTGTTTCTATACACCTCATACTAAATGGTATTATAGGTGCTATTTTAGGTGTAAGAGCTTTTATAGCTATATTCATTGCACTTCTTCTTCAAGGAGTACTGTTTGGTTATGGAGGCATAAGCACACTTGGTATAAATACCCTCAACTTAGCACTTCCATCACTTCTTGGTTGGTATATATTGTCTTTACATGTAAAGAGTATTTCACTTAAAAAAGTTCAATACTTTTTAGTAGGATTTACATCAGTATTCGTATCGGCTCTATTTTTGTCAATCACATTAGCACTAAATGGAGAATCGTTTATAGATGCTGCTAAAGTAGCTTTTTTGGCTCATATTCCTGTGATGCTCATTGAAGGTGTTATCACTATGTTTGCACTTATGTTCTTAGATAGAGTATATCCTCAGATTTTTAAGCGTGTTAGATGAAAATACTATTTTTTTTCCTTATGTTAACTTCTGTATTATTTGGTCACAAACTATATATACTTGCAGATGATGATGGGAAAAGCTTACATGTAAAGAGTTATTTTACAAAAAGCTCTGCATGTAGAGATTGTGAAGTCAAGATATATAAGAATCAAAAGCTTATTGATAGTGGAAAAACTGATGATGATGGGAAGATAACGTTTAAGCATAAAGCAAAAAATATAGAGATAGAAGTTACAGCTTCTATGGGTCATAAAAACAGTATTTTATATAGTAGCGAAAACGAAATAATCACTGAAGATAAAAACATAACTGCCAAAAAAATGTTTATGGCACTTGGAATTATTGCTCTTATCTTTTTTGTTTTAAGAGTCTTTAAAAAATGATTTCAACTGCTTTTGCACTTCTCTCAACTACTATCTATAGTTTTGGATTGTCATTTTTTGAGAGTATATACATAAGTATGTTTTTACCATCATTTCTTTTAATAATTCTTCAAAAAGAGGCGATTTTAGTAACTTTTAAGAGGCTTTTTTTTCTAAATATATTTATAGTTATGGTTACTGCTAGTGCTATCATAAATGAAGATTATGAGTTAGCACTTCTACTTTTTCTTCGCTCAAATGCACTTTTACTTTTTGTTCTGCTCATATTTTATAATAAAACTCTTTTTGACATTGCAACTGGAATGCAAACACTAAGAGTCCCTGACAAACTTTCAAGCCTCTTCTTTTTTGTTGCAAAGTTTGTTATCATCATAAAAGAAGAATTTGCAATTACAAAAAAAGTAATGAGAGTCAGAAACTTTAGGTCAAAAACTTCTATATTTAGTTACAAAATATATGCAAATGTTATTGGAATGATGATAGTCAAATGCTTTGATAGAGCCCAAAAACTAAAAAACACAATGATACTAAGAAATTTTCAGGGGAAAATTTACCAAAGTAAATCTGAAAAATTTAGAACTATTGATTTTGTTATTCTGTTAACAGTAATTTTATCCTTGAGTATTCAATTTGGAAAGGTACACTTATGAGTTGTTCAGTAACCCTAAAAAAACTCTCTTATGAAAATGGTGGAAACACGCTATGCCACAATATAGATTTAAACATAACACATAAAGAAAAAATTGCAATCATAGGACCAAATGGCTGTGGTAAAACAACCCTGCTTGATATCATTGCAGGGCTCAAACAAAAGAGCTCTGGTTCTTTAGAGCTTTTTCACAATATCATTGAGAGTGAAAGTGATTTTAAACCAATGAGAGATTTGATTGGTTATCTTTTTCAAAACTCAGACAATCAGTTCTTAGCTCCTGTAGTTTTAGATGATGTTGCTTTTTCTCTTTTAAGTGGTGGTATGAATCAAAAAGAAGCACTTCTAAAAGCCATGATGATGTTACAAGACTTAGGTATAGAGCATTTAAAAGAAAAAGTAGTATATAACCTCTCTGGTGGAGAAAAAAAGCTTGTAGCACTTGCTGGAGTCTTAGTAACTGAACCAAAACTAATGCTACTAGATGAACCGACCAATGGACTTGACTATAAAGTTCAATTAAAACTTGTTGAAATTCTAAAGAAGATAGATAAAAGTATTATTATAGTTTCTCACCATAGAGAGTTTGTAGACTCAATCGTGGATAAAGTCTATGAAATTACCCCTGACGGCTTAGTTTTGATTGCAAATCATGCAACTCATATAAAGCCTCACTCTCATTAGCATTGTCAATAGTGTAGTCAACCTTTTTTGGTTTTCTATACACTTTGTCATAATACTCAACAAGTAGTATCTCTGCTACTTTTGATAAATCTCTATTTTCATAGCTCTTTATTGCTTCAAGTTTTGAGTTTTTTGCTATGTAGGGTGTTATTCTCTCCATTGAAGCAAAAAAATACTCATCATCTATGTTGATATAGTCTTTTAAGATTCTCTCTACTCTTTGCTCTAATGGAGCTGTTATCTCTACTCGAAGGCTAGATTGGAGTCTAGTGTAAAGTAGACTAGGTTGAGTGACTGAGCCTATCTTCTTGCTCTCTCCTTCAACAAAGATCCAAGAGTTTTCATCTATGCATTGCAGTTTATACGCAAGTTCATTTTGAAAAGCTTTTTGAGATGGTTGTGCACCGTTCATTAGTCCAAAAGTAGAACCAAAATGATTTGCTAAAGCTTCTAAATCTAATGACGGAGAGAGTTTTTGTATAAGTTCACTCTTACCACACCCAGTGTTTCCACCAAGAACTATAAAATTATTGTGTTTGAAATTTTCTATGTAGTTAAGAACATACTGTCTGTACTCTTTGTACCCACGTTCAACTTTATAGACTCTATATCCCGTTATGGAAAGTATGGTTGCTAGTGAAGTAGAACGAAGCCCTCCTCTAGCACAGTAGATTCCTATCTTACTTCCAATAGAACAAGTTTTATTGATTTCTTTAAGGTGATTTGCAACATTTTGACAAATGTAGCTAGCACCAAATACTTTTGCATCTTGCTTTGAGTGTTGTACATACATCTCGCCTATTTCGTGGTGTTCTGCATCACTTAAAGCATAAAGGTTCTTTGCTGTTGGTAGATGTGACTCTTCAAACTCTTTTGGACTTCTAGCATCTATGATTAGCTCATAGTTATCTATATCTTTATAAAAATTATTTATATTTACTTCATTTAGCATTTTGGATTATACCAAAAACTTATAAAATCTCTATTGATGGTGATGGTTTTCCTCTAAAATAGCCCTGCGCAAAATCAACACCAAGCTCTTTTACAGACTTATCAATCTCTTTTTAGCTAACAAACTCTGCTATAGTTTGCATGCCACTCTTTTTAGCAAAATCCAATATAGTTGCAACTATTTCTCTAGTTTTAAAATCTGATATATTTTCTATGATTGAGCCATCTAAAAATTATATCGTCAATTTTATTAGAGAGAGTTTGTGTTAAGGTTACATATCTTGATGATATATTATTTTGAATTTGATCTATTATGTTTTTTACTTGTTCTTCAGAACGCATTTTTTTTATCAGAGATATATCTCTTTTGCATTCTTTCAACTTGTTTGTCAAAATTTTTATAAGATGTATATACTTCTAAAATGCCACGCTTATTGTAAACAAAAGTGCAGTTATTAGTATATTTAAAAAAAATTTATCTTAGCTAACGAAAGTTTCATGTTATAGTATCCACACTATCATAATCTTATGATAGTGTGGATACCATTATTTTTATTAATATTACATTAAGATTAGTGTGACAATTAAAAATTTTCTATTATTTTGTTACGTAGTTTCACATATAGTTTTTCAAAATCTGTAGAATAGACTCTTGTGTTTGCAATAGTAGTTATAAAATTTGTGTCTTTTCCCCATCTAGGTACTATATGATAATGAACATGTTCAGCAATCCCAGCTCCACCACATTCTCCTAAATTCATACCTATATTGACACCATCTGCTCTAAACTCCTCTTTAAGAAGTTTTACCGACTTTTGTACAAGCTCACTCATCTCTAACCAAACTTCACTAGGTAAAGCCTCGATAGCATCAGCATGCTGATTAGGTATCACCATAAAATGACCTGGTGTATAAGGGTATTTATTCATTACTAAAAAACAATTTTTTGCACGATATAGAACATGTCTTTCATTATCCAAACTATCATCATTTACAATATTGCAAAATGGGCAGCCTTCTTCTTTACCATTGATATAGTCATCTCTCCAAGGAGCGTACATGTAATCCATATTCTAGAGCTTTACAATCTCTTTTAAAGATTCACTAATATTCTCTTTTCTCATAAAATACTCACCTATTAAAAAGGCATCTGCACCAACACTACTTAGGTGTTTTATAGTCTCTTTATCATTTAGTCCACTCTCAGCTACAATTATCTTACCATTTGGTATTAAAGGCATAAGTTTCTCTGTCAAATTCATATCCATTTCAAACGTATCGAGATTTCTATGATTTACTCCAATTATATTTGCTCCAGCAAAAATTGCTTTTGTTAGATCTTCTTTGTCATGAATCTCAACTAGAGCTTCCATTCCAAGTCTCCAAGTGTATTCTAAAAGTGATTTCAACTCTTTTTTACTAAGAGCTTTTGCAATAAGAAGTATAAAATCCGCCCCATAAACAACCGCTTCAAGAATTTGATACTCATCAACTATAAAATCTTTTCTCAGAAGTGGTGTTGAAACGTATCTTCGTATACCTGTTAAGTACTCAATATTTCCTTGAAAATAGTGAGGTTCAGTCAAAACACTAATAGCACTTGCTCCACCTTTTTCATACTCTTGAGCAATGAAAAGTGGATCAAAGTCTTCTCTAATGATTCCCTTACTAGGACTCGCTTTTTTTACCTCTGCTATGATTCTATATGGATTTTCTTTAGTTGCTGTAAGGTATGGTTTTATATCTCTTGGAGCAAATGGATTAAAAGCCAAACTTCTACCCAACCAATCCATAGTGAACTCTTCTTTTCTTTTTGCTAAATCTTCTCTTGTTTTTTCTATTATTTCATCTAGAATCATCTACTTCTTACCTTTTACACATCTATTTATTTTTATTGAATGCTCTATTAGCTCTTCTTCTTTACTAACTTTAATTAACTTATCCATAATCACCTTTGCCTCTTTACAACGCCCCAGCTTATAAAAACCCCAAGCTAAAGAGTCAAGATAAAATGGCGAGCTTGGTTCTTTTAAAAGTGCTTCTTGTACCAGTTCTATACCTTTTTTTATATCCATATCATGGTCAATTAATAGATATCCATAATAATTATAATATAAAGGATCATGCATTTTTGTAACAACTTTTTCAAATTTAGTTGATACTGATTTCAAGATTTTACTGTCAAGTTCTCCTTTTTTAGATTCATACTCATAGATTGCCATTCTACCAAGATAATGAATCTTTGCAGTCTTTTCATAAAGACGAGTAGCAACTGTGTATGCACCTTTATAATCACGTGATGACACATAAATATCAAGTAACATCTCTTGATTATAACCACTCTCTTCAAGAAACTTAATTGCCCCATTTTTATCTTTAATATATACGAGTAATTCTACAACTTTTTTTGCATAATCTTCATTTTTAAATCTAGAATATAGTTTTTTATATGTGGATATTACACCATTTATATTTTTCTCTTTGCCGTATATTTCTATGAGTTTAAAACAGCTATTCACTTCACAAGTTTGCATTCTTATATGTGTTTCTAAAAGAGCTATAGCATCATCTTTTTTACCTAAATAGTTATACTGAATATCTATGATGTGAAGAAGTGAATTTTCATCACTATCTATTCTATATGCACTCTCAAAATATTTTAAAGATAACTCATACGATTTAGACTGTAAGTATATCGAACCTGCAATTTTTAAGTTTCTAACGCTTTTATCATCTTCCAAAAGTTCTAAAATTTTATTTTGTGCCTGAGAATTCTTCTTCTGTTGTATTAAAAAACCTATCTCTATACGTCTTAATTCACTACTTTTGGGTGATTCTGCAAGAGCCTCTTGCAATAACTGTTCTGTTAGTTCAACGTTTTTTGATAAAAATGAAATTTTTGTTGCTTCTATTAGATAATTTAGTTTTCCACTTCTTTCATATAAGATTCTATAAATCTGCATAGCACTTTTATGATTACCACTTTTTTGCTCATCTAAAGCTGCTAGTATCATGTAGTCTTCGTTTTCAAAAGATTTTTTACCTACTTGATTTGAATACGGTTGAGTTGTAGAACATCCAACCAAGAAAAAAACTAAAAAAACGGTTACAATCTGTATATACCTGGACACTCTTCTTCTACCTCTCTTATATTGTTTTTAAAATGATCCCAAAAAGGGAAAGTTCTACACTGTTTTGGTCTATTTTCATAGACACTACACATCTTTTTTTCTATATCAAAAAACACACATTTAAATCCACCATTAAACTCTAACTCTTTAAGACTATAACGATACCCAATTTTTGATAAATACTTAGTTATAAAATCATCTGTTTTTAATTTTAAGTTTCTACTTAGTACTTTTATCTCTGTGGGAGTTACCCATATATACCCACTCTCACCAATGCAACACCCGCCACCACACTCTTCACAAGCTTTTGCATCAAATGCAAAATCAAATCCCTCTTCTTTTATTAATCCTAACATAATAAGCTTTGTGTTTTTGTATTTTTGTATATTTCTTCTACTTCTTTGCTATCCATATACACAGGAGGCAATATCTTACACAAAGATTTTGAACTTTTTTTAGCATGTATCAGGACTAATGATGAATCTTTACTCTGTTTGGTATGAACAAACCTCATATGGTTCACTTTAAACTTGTTTTTTAACAGCTCACTCAACAAAACATCTATCTGTTTTGCATCGTAACAAAAGACAAAGGAACCTCTTGGTTTTATGTTAGTAGATACTGCTCTACATAACTCACTAAAAGGTAAAACATCTGCGTATCTGCTCACTACTAGAGCATCATTTTCACTTTTTTGACTACCTTCATGGTAATAAGGTGGATTAGTAACTATGAAGTCAAATTTATCTTCAAACTTACACTCTCTTATATCTACATGTAAGACTTCAGAGTCAAGGGCATTCTTCTTTGCACTCTTACATGTAAGCTCTACATGTAAAGGCTGAATATCTATTTGAGTTAGAGCTATTTTAGTGAAATCCTTTTTTAAAAGAAGTCCAACTATACCACTTCCACTCCCAACATCTAACACTCTTCCTTTAGGGTTTAACTTTGATATAAAATCATATAGAACTAAAGAGTCACTGTTGTACTTATAGCCCTCCTCATGTTGAAAAAGGTATAAAGTTTTATCTGTAGGCACGTATTACAAAGCCTCTCTTGTTTGTAGCTTCTATACTATAAACTGTATAACTTATTTTAACATCATCACCAAATTTATCACGAATCAACCAATCACCCTCTTTTGTTCTATCTCTTCCTAGTCCAATGTTAGAGAGTCTCGTTAGCCTTTTTATTTCACTATCCGGAATTCCTAGTCTGCCATCTCGTTGAACTTTACTCAAAGATGCGAAACCACCAGTTCCTACTATTGGTATAACTTCAAAGTAATTTGTTTCGTCATATTGTGCTAAAAACTTGTTAACTTTTGCTTTACATGTAGAGCTTATTTTGAAATTTCCACTCACCATGTCACCACACTCTACTTTTCCAAGTTTTTGTAACTTATTACTTGCTTTCGATACTCTCTCTCCACTCTCTATCTCTTTTAAAGTCTTTTTTAAAGAGGTTATCTCACGAATATATTTTTCTAATTTTTCTTTATCTTTATCTCTTAGTTGAAGTTCACTTTTCTTTTTAGAAACATCTGCCTTTAATTCGTTTCTAGCTTTTTGATACTCTTTTTCTCTCAAAGATATACTTAATTTTAAATCATCAAAAGACTTTCTTATCTTTGCAAGTTTTTCATTCTCACTTAACTCAAGCTCATTTTTCTTTTTTTCTATATTATCAATCTCTTTTTTAAGCTCTTTTATCTGTTTGTTTTTTTTACTATTATCTTGCAATGTATTACTTAATTTATTAATAAGTTCTGTTTTTTCACCACTTAAACTTAACAGTACTTTTTCATACTCATTTTGTTTTGATTTTATGACCATCTCAATTGTTGCTATTTTTTCATTAAGTATTTTATAGTTTTTATTGTGTTTTTCTTCATTAATCAAAACTATTTCATTTACCTCATCATCTAAAACTCTTTCTCCTCGTTCAAGTACTTTAATCTTATCTTGAAGTTGGAAAATTTTGTCTTTATCTGATGAAATTGTAATTCTACTTGAATCAAGTTCTGATTTAACTCTTTTTTCACTATTTTCCAAAAGAAGTATTTTACTGTTTAAATCATCTATTTTTGTCATCAACTCTTCAATTTTAGCTTCTTTTTCAGAACTACTATTTTTTACTATGTCATTGAACTCTTGAAGTTTTTTGCTATTGTCTCTCTCTATTTGTAAAATTGCTTGAGAATTTTTAGTTAGAATAGTATTTCTTTCAATCATCATTTCATTGATTTTATTTTGCAACATTGTTATTTTTTGATCTTTTTTACCTATCTCTAAAATTGTATATGAGCGTTGAGACTGCAATGCACTATTTACTTCTGCAAATTGCCCCTTGAGTAACTTGTTTTCATTGACAAGTGAAGCAGACTTGATTTTATAAATTTTATCTAACTCTACCTCTCGTTGCTTAGATGATTTTTTTTCATCTTCTATTTGTTGTTTTAAAAGAGTGATTTTATCTTTATTACTATCATCTTTTTGATTAAGTTGTTGAGAAAGATATATGTTTTCTCTATGCAAATCATTGATTTTTTTCGTAAGTTCACTTATGTTTTGATAGTGCTGTTGTTCAGCTTCATTTATCTTTTCAAGGTTATTAGATAAAAGAGTTTTTTGTTCTATGCTATTTTTAGATTTTTCATGTTCAACTATCTTTAATAGTTCATTCTTGTCAGTTGAAATTATAATATTTTCTCTTTCTAAAAAAGAGACCTTATTTTGTAATGACTGTACAATTTCACTAAGCTCTCCCATATCTTCTATTAAAGGGTTTCCTTCATCATCAAAAATCCTAGTTACCTTAGTTTCTTTGATTCTAGAATTTGATTTATCTCTATTTATATATCTCTTTTGTAACACATCTGAAAGGTCTGAAAAACGTAATTCATTTTTTAGTAGATATGTACTATTTAACTCTTTTAAACTTATGCCTCCAAAATTTCCAAAGAAGTATGAAAAAGCTATACTTCCTGCAAAAAGAAGCCCTAGCACTATACTCAAAAAAACAAAAAAAGAGTTATTTCTCATTAAACTGTCTCCTTTTACTTGAGCAAAGCCCAAGTAAAATTCCTAACACTAAAGCTTTTGCTTTGCAAAGAGTTTTTCATACAGTTACTTTTGACTTAAGATATGTGAAATTATATGATGAGCATGATTTAGTGCTATTGCAATAGAGCCACCACTTTGAACAGCTATATCTCCACCCAAATATAAGCCTTTTGTTTTTGACTCATAATTCTCGTCAAATTCTGGTCTGTTATTTTCATCAAATGTTATACCGCAAAGCTTCAAGAAATCAACAGGAGTCGTTCCTCCAATTGCGTATATGACTCTATCATAAATAGTGTAATAACCATCATTGAAGTTAACTTTTACCAATCCATTTTCATTTTCTAATGACTCGACATCAGTTCCCATTCTTAGTCTTAACTTTTCTTGTCCATCATACTCATAAAGCATTTTTTCATTTACATCATTAAGTCTATTGAACTTATCTCTTCTATAGTTTAGTGTAACTGTGTTTGTTTTTGAAAGCTCTATTGCATACTCAGCAGCAGAGTTTCCTCCACCTACAAGAAGAAGCTTCTCCCCACTTGAACACTTGTCAAGGTTAAAGTTAACACGTTGACGAACTGAAGGAGGTATCTTATAATTTGGTTTATTTGGTTTTCCCATAGTTCCAATTGCAATAATCACATTTTTAGACATATAACCAGCACTTGAAGTAATAACTTGAAATATATCTCCATCTTTTTTTATCTTTTCAACTTCAGAATTAAAAGCAGTATCTATCTCATCGTTATCTAAAAGCTCATCAAAATAGTTAAGAGTACTCTCTTTTGTTCCATCTTCAAAATTAACACTACCAGCCAACTCTATCACTTGACCTTTATAGTCTTTATCAACTCTTTTGTTATCTTTATAAAACTTTCTGATTGTTTGAGAGTGGTTGTCGCCTTTTTCTATCATCAAAATCTTATCTAATCCCAAAACCTTAGCTTCTACAGCAGCACCAATTCCACCAGGACCACCACCAATAATTACTATGTCATATATATGTTGCATTTTTATATCCATATTTTTAAATTTAAGCAATTATTATAGCAAAAAAATGTAAAATAAAATTTATACACTACATGTAAGGCTAAAAATGGACTCTTTCTTAAAAAATATCAAAAATTCTTCTCACATCATAGCATCACTTAAACCTAGTGAAAAAAATAGAATTTTACACCTTATAGCAAACGCATTAAGAGATAACAAAGCAACTATCATAGAAGAGAATAGAAAAGATGTATATGCCGGGAAAAACAGTGGACTAAACTCTGCTCTTTTAGATAGACTTTACCTCGATAAAACAAGAGTAGAAGCAATGGCAAAAGCAATTGATGAGATAGCTATGCTAAAAGAGCCTGTTGGACGTATACTTGATGGTTGGGTAGTTCCTAGTGGACTTCGTATCGAAAAGGTTTCTATACCTATCGGGGTTATAGCTATCATTTATGAAAGCCGTCCAAATGTTACTAGCGATACAGCAGCACTATGCTTTAAAAGTGGCAATGTATGTGTTCTAAAAGGTGGAAAAGAAGCTCACAACTCAAACCGTATTATTGCTCAAACTATGCAACGTGTACTTTTAGAAAATGATCTTCCAAAAGATATCATCTCTTTGATTCCTGACAGCACTAGAGAAGGTGTTGCAAAACTCATAAAAATGGACAAATATATTGACTTGGTGATTCCACGTGGAGGAGAAGCACTCATACGTTACATTAGTGAAAATGCAACTGTTCCTGTTGTAAAACACGATAAAGGTCTGTGCCATACCTACATAGATAAAGATGCAGACATAAGTAGTGCAGTTAAAATAGCCATAAATGCTAAGTGCCAAAGAACAGGAGTTTGCAACGCGATGGAAACTCTTCTTGTACATGTAGATGTAAGTGACAGAGTTCTAAAACTTCTAAAAGTTGAATTTGATAAATTTGGTACAGAACTTAGAGGATGTGAACTTACTTTAGACTCTATTGAAGTAAAACTTGCATCTGAAGAAGATTTCAGTACAGAATACTTAGAAAATATTCTCTCTATCAAGATTGTAAATAGTGTAAATGAAGCCATAGAACACATAAACCAATTTGGTTCAGGCCACTCAGAAGCTATCATTACTGAGAACTACACAACAGGTGAAAAATTTCTGAACGAAGTAGACTCAGCTTGTGTCTACATCAATGCAAGTACAAGGTACACTGACGGTGCTGAGTTTGGATTTGGAGCAGAAGTCGGTATAAGTACAAACAAACTTCATGCAAGAGGACCAATGGGTATCAATGACTTAACAACTTACAAATTTAAGATATATGGGAAGGGTAATGTTAGAGCATAGAGTATTAAATGTAGACAATCTTACGTTTGGATACAAAAATGGGAATATACTATTTAAAGATTTATCTTTACATGTAGACATAGGTGAAGTAGTGTCAGTCCTTGGAGAGAGTGGATCTGGGAAAAGTACTCTTTTTGAACTCATAACAAAAAACTTAACTCCTCTTAAAGGAAACGTTACATGTAGAGATATAGCACAAGTTTTTCAAGACCCATATACCTCGTTTCATCCAACATACACAATAAAAAATCAAATAGAAGATGTAGCTTCATTAGAAGGTTATGAAGAGATTTGCAATTCACTTGAACTTGATATTTCACTATTGAAACAAAAACCTCACAAACTAAGTGGTGGTCAACTCCAACGTTGCTCAATCCTTAGAGCACTTCTGATGAAACCAAAGCTTCTTTTAGCAGATGAGCCAACAAGTGCACTAGATAATGTAACTCAACTAGAAGTGATGAAACTCCTAGTTAAATTTCTAGATAGAGTTGGTATTCTACTTATAACTCATGATGAAAACTTAGCATCTTGGTGTAGTAATAGAATTCTAAAGTTGTAAAAGAGAGATTATCTCCCTTTTCTATCGTTTCTAGCTTCTTTTAGTGACTCTGCAATTAAAAATGCAAGTTCTAGTGCTTGATCAGCGTTTAATCTTGGGTCACAATGAGTATGGTATCTAGCTTCTAAATCTTTCTCTGTTATATCTTTATATCCACCAGTACACTCAGTGACATCTTGACCTGTCATCTCCAAGTGAACACCGCCTGGAAAAGTTCCCTCTTCTTTGTGAACTTTAAAGAATCCTTTTACTTCACGTAAAACTTCTTTAAACTCTCTTGTTTTATAGTTATTTGATGTTTTTATAGTGTTACCATGCATTGGGTCAATACTCCAGATAACATTTTTACCATGCTTTTTCACTGCTTGAACTAGTTTTGGAAACTCATTCTCAATTTTGTCAGCACCCATTCTTACAATGATATTGAGTCTTCCCTCTTCATTCTCAGGGTTTACTTTTTCTATAAGCTCAATAAGCCCATCAGCCGTCATAGTTGGACCAGCTTTTATGCCTATTGGGTTTTTAACGCCTCTTAAAAATTCAACGTGAGCATCATTTACATCTCTTGTTCTATCACCTATCCAAAGCATATGAGCAGAACAGTCATACCAATCACCAGTCAGACTATCTTCTCTTGTAAGTGCCTCTTCATAGTTCATCAAAAGTGCTTCATGTGAAGTATAAAGTGTAGTTTCGTTTATTGTTGGTGTATTTGCAGATGTGATTCCACAAGCTTCCATAAACTCTAAAGTCTCTGTAATTTTATCGGCTAAAATTTGGTACTTTTCTCCAAGTTTACCCTCTTTTACAAAATCTAAGTTCCATTTATGAACTTGATGAAGATCCGCCATACCACCGCGAGCAAAAGCACGAAGCAAGTTCATAGTTGCACTTGATTGATTATAAGCTTTTACCATTCTCTGCGGGTCTGGAATTCTTGAAGCTGATGTAAACTCATTGTCGTTAATTATGTCACCTCTATAGCTTGGTAAACTAACGCCATTAATATCTTCCATATCAGATGAACGAGGTTTTGCAAACTGACCAGCAAGACGTCCCACTTTGACAACAGGACAACCACCAGCAAATGTAAGAACAACTGCCATCTGCATCATTACTTTAAACATATCTTTTATATTGTCAGCATTAAACTCACTAAAACTCTCAGCACAGTCGCCACCTTGAAGTAAAAATGCTTCTCCACGGCTAACTTTTGCTAACTCATCTTTTAGCTGTCTAACTTCACCAGCAAAGACAAGCGGTGGAAATTTATTTAACTCTTTTTCAACTATTTTTAGTTGATTCATATCTGGATAAGTTGGTTGTTGCTTTATATTAAACTCTCTCCATGATTCTCTTGACCACTTACTCATTTTATTGCCTTTATTTTTAAAATTTAATGATTATACCAAAAAACAGGATATAATCTATCTTTTTTAAGGATATTTTTTGAGCAATGAAAAAAAAGGCACGATTTATGCCATTTTAGCATTTACTTTTTGGGGTTTAGTTCCTATCTATTTTAAACTTGTAAGTCATGTTGATGCCTTTGAAGTTTTAATTCATAGAGTATTGTGGTCTGTTCTCTTTTTAACACTACTTTTATTGATTACCAAATCATTTAACAATTTAATGGCTATTTTAAAAGAGAGTAAAAAACTAAAAATTCTTTTCATTTCAGCTATTCTTGTTTCAATCAATTGGCTTACATTTATATGGGCTATTTCAAACAACATGATTATGGAAGCTAGTTTGGGTTACTACATCAACCCATTAATCTCCGTCGTTTTAGGATATTTCTTTTTTCATGAAAGAATTACAAAAATACAATTAGTTGCAATTTGTGTAGCTTTTTTTGCAATATTGTTTCAAGTATACTCTCTAGGACATTTACCTGCTGTTTCTCTAATTCTTGCTTTTAGTTTTGCTTTTTATGGCTTAGCTAGAAAAAAAGTTCATGTTGAATCAGTTTCAGGACTTCTTGTAGAGACTCTTCTTGTCTCTCCTTTTGCTCTTCTTTATCTATTTTACATAGTTTCAATAGATAAAAATGCTTTTGTATTACCTATTAATATGACTTCACTATTATTGATTTTAGCAGGTCTTATTACAATCATTCCACTTATATGGTTTAACTCAGCTGCAACAAAAATTTCAATGATAAAACTTGGTTTTTTACAATACATTGGTCCAAGTATAGCTTTTTTACTCGCTCTATTTGTATATAACGAACCCTTTAATTCAGATAAACTTATAACTTTTATAATGATATGGATAGCCCTAATTGTATTTTCAATTAAAATTAAAAAGTAACTACATTACAACACTGTTACACAATGAAACAATTTTGACATTTTTCACGATTGTCTATTTTTTATACACTAATTTAATCTAACACACTAAAATTTTAAGTATAATCTACACACTGCATGTTTCTAAAATTAATTATTTAATCTTAGAAGCATACATAAATTTAAACTTCAAAGGATTCGTATGACTAAATTTACTAAATTATCACTAGCTGCACTAGCTCTAGTTGGTATGAGTGCAACGGCTGGAACATTAGAAGACACAAAGAAACAAGGTTTCGTTAAATGTGGTGTGCATGTTTCTAACGCAGGTTTTTCAGAAGTTACAAGTGGTGGAGAGCGTAAAGGTATGGACGTTGACGGTTGTCGCGCTGTAGCTGCTGCAGTTTTAGGAGATGCTTCTAAAGTTAAATATACTCCTCTAAATGCAAAAGAGAGATTTGCTGCTCTTTCATCAGGTGAAATTGATGTTCTATACAGAGGAACTACTTGGACTGAGACTCGTGATACATCACTAGGTCTTAACTTTGCTGGTGTTAACTACTATGATGGTCAAGGTTTTTTAGTTAAAAACAGTGATGGTATTAAAAATGCAGCTGAGCTAGATGGTGCAACATTTTGTATCCAAGCTGGAACTACTACTGAGTTAAATGTTGCAGATTATTTTAGAGCAAACAAAATGGCATACAAAGTAAATACTTATGATAGTAATGACCAAGTTATAAAAAGTTACGAAAGTGGAAGATGTGATGTAATCACTTCAGATGCTTCACAACTTTATGGTATAAGATCAACACTTAAAGATCCTTCAGGACATACAGTTCTTCCAGAAATCATTTCTAAAGAGCCTTTAGGACCTGTTGTAAGACAAGGTGATGATGCATGGTTTAATATAATTAAATGGTCATATAACGCTATGGTAGAAGCTGAAGAATTAGGTGTAACAAGTCAAAATGTTAACAAAATGAAAACTTCAGATTCACCTGCAATAAAAAGACTTCTAGGAACTGAAGGCAATATGGGAGCAAATCTTGGCCTAAGTGCAGATTTTGCTTATAACATTATTAAGCAAGTTGGTAACTATGGTGAGATTTTTGAGAGAAACATAGGTATGAATACTCCATTAAAAATGAAAAGAGGACTTAATGATCTATGGACAAGAGGTGGATTACAGTATTCTCCTCCATTTAGATAGAAAGTTAGTTTAATTAAAACAAAAAGGCAAAGTGTCAAAGCTTTGCCTTTTTTTGATAAAAGGATATAAATGTTAATGATTTTAAAGGAAGCCACTTTATGCTAAATGCTTTAAGAAATCGAAAAGTTAGAGGAATACTGTTTCAGCTACTTACTGTTTTAGGTTTAGTTGCTTTTTTGTGGTATATTGGCTCAAATACCATGCACAATATAGAACAAAGAGGCATAAAAACAGGTTTTGCTTTTCTAGATAATAGCGCTGGTTTTGGAATTTCCGAAGCTCCTGTGGCTTATACTGAAACTGATACGCATGGTAGAGTTTTTTTTGTAGGTCTTCTCAATACACTTATAGTGAGCTTCTATGGAATTATTTTTGCCACTATATTGGGGATTTTGATAGGAGTTTTAAGACTATCAAACAACTGGCTTATTAGAAAACTATCTTCGGCCTACATAGATATATTTAGAAACATACCACTTCTTCTCCAAATACTTTTTTGGTATAACGTTGTCCTAAAAGCCCTTCCTTCTCCTAAACAAAGTATGGAATTTAAAGGAGATATATTTTTAAATAATCGTGGATTGATTATTCCCAGTCCAGATATGAACTCAACTACTATAACAATAATCATTAGTTTTTTAGTTGCACTTGTATCTATTTACTTTTTAAATAGATGGGCAAAGAAGAAACAAGAAGATACGGGAAATGACTTTCCTACATTTTTAGTGTCTATTGGCATTCTAGTCGTACTTCCAATCTTAGCATATTTTATAGGTGGGGCAAACTTTAATTTTGATATACCTGCACTAAAAGGCTTTAACTTTGTAGGTGGAAAAACAATCTCGCCAGAATTTTTAGCACTTACTTTAGCTTTGGTTATATATACAGCAACTTTTATTGCAGAAGCAGTAAGAAGTGGAATAGAAGCAGTCAATAAAGGACAAAAAGAAGCTGCTGCTTCAATTGGGCTTAGCTCTTACCAATCACTAAAACTTGTTGTTCTTCCACAAGCTATTAGAATTGCAATTCCTCCAGTTATAAACCAATATTTAAATCTAATCAAAAACTCTTCATTAGCCGCGGCAATAGGATACCCAGAAATAGTAACACTATTTTCAGGTACATCACTAAATCAGGTGGGACAAGCTATAGAGATAATAGCTATAACAATGTTAGTCTATTTAACTATGAGCATCTCTGTATCTGTGTTATTGAATTGGCTTAACCATAAAATAAAAATAAAGGAGAGATAGTGGCAGTACATAATCAAAAAGCAGTCAGAGAAGCACCTGCAAACACAAAAGGTATTATTCATTGGCTACAAGAAAATCTTTTTTCAACACCATCAAATATAGCCTTAACTCTTCTTGGAGCATATATAATTTATTCGATATTACCTCCATTTTTGCAATGGGCATATTTTGATGCAAATTTTGCTGGTGACTCAAAAGCACAATGTACTGGCGATGGTGCTTGTTGGACCTTTGTTAAAGTAAAAATGGATATGTTTATGTATGGATTTTATCCAGAAGATCAAGTTTGGCGTCTTCAAGCTGGAGTTGTTCTATTTTTCCTTCTTATAGGCTTTTTTTACTTTTCTAAAAGCAATAAACTAAAAATTATAGCTTTTACCTCATATATGATAGTTGCAATTTTACTTATCACTGGTGGCATGTTTGGGCTAGAAGTAGTTGAGACTGATAAATGGGGTGGGCTTATGCTAACTATTGTTGTAGCAGCAGTTGGTATAGTTTTTTCCTTTCCAATAGGAATTATTTTAGCTTTTGGTAGAGCATCAGAATTACCAATTATCAAAAGTATTTGTATTACTTATATTGAGTTTATTCGAGGAGTACCTCTTATAACAATTCTTTTTATGTCATCAGTTATCTTGCCTCTATTTTTTCCTGAGGGTATAACATTTGACAAGCTTTTAAGAGCCTTAATCGGTATTACACTATTTCAAGCTGCTTACGTAGCTGAGATTATAAGAGGTGGACTTCAATCAATACCAAGAGGACAGTACGAAGCAGCAGATGCTATAGGACTTTCATATTGGCAAAAAATGCTACTTGTAATCTTGCCACAAGCTTTAAAAGTAGCTATACCAAATCTTGTAGGTGCATTTATATCACTTTTTCAAGATACAACACTCGTACTTATTATTGGTCTACTTGACCTTCTTTCAATGGTAGGTGTTGCAGCGGGTGATTCAGCTTGGCTTGGTATGGAAACAGAAGGTTATGTTTTTGTAACTTTTGTGTTCTGGGCATTTTGTTATGGTATGAGTAGATACTCCAATAAATTAGAAAAACAGTTTAATACAGAATTAAAATAGGGAAAAATATGGAAAATAGTAACGTAATAGAGATAAAAAACTTAAATAAATGGTATGGTGATTTTCACGTTTTAAAAGATATAAATTTCAGTGTAAAAAAAGGTGAAATCATAGTTGTGTGTGGACCTTCAGGAAGTGGCAAATCTACACTGATTAGATGTATTAACTATCTTGAGCAATTTCAAGAAGGTACAATCACGGTTGATGGCATAGAAGTTGTTGATGATATCAAAAAAATCAAAGCTCTTCGTGAAGATGTAGCTATGGTTTTTCAACACTTTAACCTCTTCCCTCATCTTTCAATCGTAGATAACTTAACACTATCTCCAATTTGGGTTAAAAAAAGACCTAAAAAAGAAGCAATAGCAACTGCTATGAAATTCTTAGAGCGTGTTGGTATTGCAGAACAAGCGCATAAATATCCAAACCAGCTATCAGGTGGACAACAACAACGTGTTGCTATAGCAAGAAGTCTTTGTAAAAACCCTGGTATTATGCTTTTTGATGAACCAACGAGTGCGCTTGATCCAGAGATGGTAAGTGAAGTACTCGATGTTATGATGGAGCTTGCAAAAGAGGGTCGTACTATGGTTTGTGTTACTCACGAGATGGGTTTTGCAAAAAAAGTTGCTGATAGAGTTATATTTATGGATGCTGGACAAATTGTAGAAGAAAATACTCCAGATAAGTTTTTTGATAATCCAGAATCAGATAGACTAAAACTATTCCTAGACCAAATTCTTTCTCACTAAAATCTTTACATGTAGAGGGTTATTAATTAGCCCTTTACTTTATCTTGCTATAATTTCATAAACTCATATAAGGCCATAAAATGGATCAACTATTTCCAGTAATATTTGTTGTAGCTATGATAGCTTTCATA
>DQTM01000081.1 GCA_015662785.1 Sulfurospirillum arcachonense
ATCATATTGTTTAAGTGAAAAATCTTTAACATAGATGTTTTTCAAAGCAGAGCCATATATATCTGTATCACCATCTTTTTTATCTTTTTTTGGTACGTTGTTTATGCTTAGGCAATTTGGGCAAATAATTTTCATTTTGTTATCCTTGAAAATATAATAAATTTATTATATAAAAATTTTCTTAAATATATGATTATTTTGTTATTTTTGAGTTATCTAAGAAGTATATACTTAAAAAAACAGAAGGAGTTACGATGAAGATTTTACTAAAAGTTTTAGTAGTTGGATTGTTTGGTATAAGTTACCTAAATGCAGGTTTAGCACCAAAGGTGTATCCACAAGGGGCGGTTGGAGAAATGGTTAAACTTGGTGAACAAATTGCTTTACATACGGATACTCATCCACTTACAAAAGATTTTGTTGGCAATAAGTTAAACTGTGCAAGCTGTCATTTAAAAGGTGAAGATGAAAAGCCTGGAACAGCAGATGGACTTACATCTTGGCTAGATACAGCAACATCATTTCCAGCTTGGTCAAAAAGGGAACAATCAGTACAAACACTTCAAGATAGATCAAATAATTGTTTTATGAGAAGTATGAATGGAAAAAGATTAGTTATAGATAGTAAGGCTTCTATAGCAATTGCTTCATATATTACTTGGTTGTCTACAGGAAAACCTATTAGTATGAATGCTAAAGGACCTTGGGGACCAACAAATACAAAATTATGGCCAAAAGGAATTAAACATTTTAAACCAATACAAAAAACAGCAACACATGCAAACTATGTAAATGGTGAAAAAGTTTATAAAACTAAATGTGTTATGTGTCATGGACAAGATGGAGAAGGTATAGCAGTATTTCCTCCATTATGGGGCAAAAATGCAAAAGGTGAATGGCTCTCTTACAATACAGGTGCAGGAATGAGTAAACTCGACAAAGGTGCTGCGTATGTTAAACTAAAAATGCCTTTAAATCAAGGTGGAACTCTTAGTGATAAAGAAGCTGCTGATGTAATGCTTTTTATAAATGCACAAGAACGAGCTGATTTTGATTTAGCAAAAGGTTTATTACCAAAAGAAGAGATGGGTTATTATAATTCTAATGTTTTAAAAGAAAAACATACAGTTAGAAGTAACTTTAAAGCTTTAGGTTTAAATGTTGATGTCATAAGAGGCGATAAAAAAATAAAATAAACAATTTACCAAAGAGGATTAGACTCCTCTTTGGTATAATATATAATGAAAAAAATATACCTCTTGTCTTTTATAGCTTTTATGACCATACTTTTGATACTTTTTGTATTTTATAATAGATATGAAACATATTATGAGAATGAAAAAATAGACTCTTATATATCTAAAAATGTCGATATTCTGAACGACAATTTAACTTTTGAGAAACAATACGCTTTATCTCTTTCACTTTTTATATCACAAAATCAAATTATAAAAAAAGCTTTGCATACAGATAACCAATCTTTAGCGCTAAAAGAATTAGATAGGTTTACAAAAGGTATAAAAAAATCAGCTGGCATAGATAACATAGAAATACAAGTTCACACAAAAAACCTAGAAGCTTTTGCAAGAAATTGGGATAGTAGTGATTACAAAGGGGCGAAGCTTAGTAGTTTTAGAAGAGGTTTGGTAAAAGTAAAAAAAACAAAAGAACCTTTTGTCTCAATTGAGCTAGGAAAGCGATTAAATATAAAAGCAATTTCACCAATATTTAACAATAAAAAAGAATTTATAGGTTCTATTGAAATAATTATGAATTTTAAAAATATAGAAAAAAGATTAAAGAAATTTGATTTAAAAATGTTAGCTTTATTGGATAAAAAGTTTATAAATATAGCAATTGATTTAAAGAATCATCAAAAAATTGGTGATTTTTATATTGTAGATAAAGTTTATTCTAAAAAGCTATATAACAAAATAGTAAAACAAATAGATATTTTTAGAAGTGAAAAGTTTTATCATAAGGTAGACAATAAAATTATAGTTCTTGTTCCTATGCTAAGTGTGGGTATTCAAGATGTTGGACTTATAGTGCTTTGTATGAATACAAAACATAATGGAGCTTATATGAATTACAGCGTTGATGTAGACAATAGTAACTATGAATTCAATCATAACATGAGAGAAGTGATAATAAAATGAAAATTTTACTGCTTGAAGATGACTATTTGTATAGGGTAACAATTGAAGATTTTTTAGAAGCAAATGGCTATGATGTAGATGGTTATGATGATGGTGAAGAAGCTCTTAATGCAATTTATACAAATTCTTATGCGCTTTTGCTTTTAGATATTAGAGTTCCTAGTAAAGATGGTTATGAAATACTAAAAGACATAAGAGCAAATGGTGTAAAAACTCCTGTAATTATGCTTACATCTTTGAGCGATATTCAAAACCTAAGTCTTGGGTATGAGCTTGGTTGTAGTGATTATCTGAGAAAACCGTTTGAGCTTAAAGAGTTAAAATACAGAGTAGAATATATTATTAAAACTCATAATTTTAAAAGTAGTGATGAGAGTATAGACATAGATGAAATATATAGTTTTAATATTAAAACAAAAACACTTTTAAAAAATAATAAAAGCGTAGATTTAAGTAGTTATGGCATAGCGTTAGTGTCATATCTTGTGCAAAAAAGAGGTCATTACATTTCACTTGATACTTTACAGCATGTAGTTTGGGAAGGTAAAGAGATAAGCTACGCAGACATTAGAATGTGTGTTAAAAGAGTTAGGGCAAAGTGCGATAAAAATTTTATAGAAAATAAAAAATTAGTTGGGTACAAAATTGGATGAAAGGAATTTTTTAAGTATTAAATACTTACTTGCACAAATTGTAATTTTGATTTTAATTGTATCAATTCCTCTTCACTTTTACATAAAAAGCGAACTTGAAAATAATAGATTTAAAGATATTATAGAGTTAAAATCTTATGCAGAAAAAGTAGCAAATAAAATTTATAAGTTTTCAAATTCAGATGAAAAAGAATTTTATTTCCCTCGTTCAAATATTTTTAAAGGGGCAATATACGATTCTAGTGCTAATGAAATATTTTCTTTGTTAAAAAGCAAAATAGAGCTATTCGCCTTAGATATATTGATTAAAGATGACATAAATTACCTACAAATAAGATTAAAAGAAAATGTTTTTAATGCAAGAACCTTGGTAGTATCAAAGAATATAACTTATTCAAAAATGATACAAAATGTACTTGCTATTTTGATAGTAGTTTCATTTTTGGTTTTTGTTTTAACATTTTTCATTATTAAACAAAGTCTAGAACCCTATAAAAAGTTCAATATTTACCTTGAAAATTTTATAAAAGATGCTACCCATGAGCTTAAAACACCCATAGGTGTAATTCTTTTAAATCTTGATTTACTTGATAATATATATGAAAATAATAAAATGGTAAAAAGATCAAAATCAGCTTTAAAAAATATGATAGTTGTTTATGAAGACTTAGAATTTTTTGTTAGAAAAAATAGAGTTGAACACCCCAAAGAGCATATAAACATATCAGATTTTTTTAAAGAGAGAATAGAGTTTTTTATGGACTTAATCAATTCAAAAAATATGAGAGTAGAACAAAATATACAAAATGATTTATACTTAAATTTTTCACAACTAGAACTTTCAAGAATTATAGACAATACTATATCAAATGCTATTAAGTATTCAAAGAATGGCACAAAAATAGAGTTATATTTGCATGAAGAGCAAAATAATATTGTTTTGAAAGTATTAGATGAGGGCAAAGGTATACAAAATATTGATAAGATTTTTGATAGATATTACAGAGGTGACAAGATAAGCGGTGGCTTTGGTATAGGCTTAAGCATTGTTAAAAATATATGCGATAAAAATAGTGTACATGTAGAAGTAAAATCAAAATTGAAAGTTGGTTCAGAGTTTATATTTACTTTCAAAAAGATATAATCAAAGCAAAAAGGAACAAAAATGTTAAAAATTGGAGACAATGCACCAGCAATAACTTTACCAAATCAAGATGAGGTTGAGATAAGTCTTAGGGATTTAGAAGGTAAGTGGGTAGTCCTCTACTTTTACCCAAAAGA
>DQTM01000043.1 GCA_015662785.1 Sulfurospirillum arcachonense
ATTTTATCTATACTATCTTCATATGAGCCTTGAACATAGATTGTTCCTAGTGTATTGCTTTCTATATTTTTATGTACTAAATCAATATTCTCTTCTATAATATACTTTTGCTTTTTTTCGCCACTATTAATAATGTTAGAATTATTCTCTTTTATCTCTATATATGTTATTTCCAGGTAGTTTTAAAATACTATCAATAATGATTTCAAGCTGTGAATTATCTAGTTGCCATATAGCCATACTTATGGACTCTATGCGAGTGTCTTTTATTTGATTTATGCTTTTATTGACTAGTTTTATAGATCTGTCATAATCATTTTTTAGTATAAATCCAGTTTGAATAATAGTAAAAATTATACTAATTAAAAAAAGAAAACTAAAAAGAGTTATAGTCAATTTTTTATTGTTTACAATTTTATTTTTAGGCATAAAACTCCCTCTTATTATAGAGTGTAAATAAAACTGCTATAATTATAGCAAAACTATTTTAAGGCGGCATATGTCACTAAAGAGCACTAAAACATTTTTTCTCTCATTCTTTAGAGAACTGTTTGTTTATCACCATACATCTTTGGAGTTTAGAGCAAAATTGTTTGCTTCAATGATAGCTTCAAATCAAATAGACAATAGTTGTGAGTATGTAGTATTGAAAAAAATTGCAAAAGAAATATATAAAGAAGATGAATACCGTGTTGATGTACTTGTGCATACAACTAAAGAGTATGTCAATAAAATAATACAAAATGATTCTCTTGATATTGACCATCTACTTTTAGATATAGACAAAGAGATGAGAAAACACAAAAGATTTGTAGATAAGATAAATATGGACCATCTTCGTAGTTTTTATGCTTGTAATGGCGATGAAGATACCATACTACTGCAAACAAGGATTTTAGAGTTTTATGAGAGTGAAATAAAGTCTAGAAAAAAAGTTTCAACTACTTAATAGCAATATTTGTAAATTTATCAAGTATCTCACTCATTTTAAGAGCTTCTTTTGTGTCTCCTAGATTGTATATATTTTTTAAAAACATAGGGTCACGGTATTTAATATAGACTTTTTTATCTTCAGCCTCATAAATTAAAACTTTTAAAGGCAAATCCAAACCAACAGCAGGATCGTGTTGTAGCAGATTTAGACAGATATTAGACTCTTCAAATATTATGAGTTTTGCTTCACCCATTGAAAATTGTCCACGTTTAATAGCATTTTGTTTATGGTCTATAATAGTGAACTCTTTTGCGCCATACTCTTTTACTATTATTGAGAGCATGTTAACAGTTTCATCAACACTATTTTTACTTAGTTTAGTCACAATACCATTTTTATTCATGGATGCACTTAAAAGAGTTATAGGCAATATAAAAAGTAAAATATAAATAATTTTCATAACAACATATTATCAAAATTAACTTTTAAGTTAAATTAAATTAACTATTTTTTTAAAAAAGTAAGTTTAAAACTCATATCCTAGTCCTAAAAGTAACTGATAGTTATCTTTTTCAGGTAGTGTTCCATCTTCTCTTTTTGTAGGATTTTCTATTTTATCCCATATAAAAGTAACTGCAAAATCAAAATCTTTATAAAAATCATGCTTTAACTTAGAGAGTAAATGGTGAGTATAGCTTCCATTTTCTTTGTTTTTAGTCTTTTTATATATTTAAATCTTATGCTTTGCTCTTTAAATCTTGTACTTTTAAACTCTACTCTATCATCATATATGTTATAAAACTCACCAATTACAAGTTCTCCAGAAGTAAGTATAATCCAATCTTTTTCTTTTATATTTTCAAGAGCATATTTTTCTAAAGCAGACTCAGTCGCATTTACATGTAAGAGAAATAAAAATAGTAAAAATAGTTTTTTCACTTAAAAATACTTTTGAGTTTTAAAAATAGTAAAAACAAAACAAGCGACATAGCAGAAACTAAGATAATAGATGCCCCACTCGTTATATCAAAATTGTATGAGATAAAGAGACCCAAAAGCGTAAAAATTGTAGATATTATGGCTGAAAAAAACATCATACTATATAGAGAATTAGATAGCTTTTCAGCAATATATATGGGAATTGTAAGAAGCGCTATAACCAAAATAAGCCCTACTATTTTGATAGCAATTACAACGGTAAGAGCCGAAAGAACTAAGATAAGAGTATAAAAAAACTTTACGCTAACACCTCTTAGAAGTGCATATTCACTATCATATGATACAGCCAAAATATCTCTATACCAAAAAGTAACAACAAAAATTATAGTAAGAACAAGGGCTGACATAAACCAAATATCTTCTTGACTAACTGCTAGAATAGAGCCAAAAAGATAACTCATCAAATCGACATTATATCCAGGAGTCATATCAACAAATAAAATTCCAATTGCCATTCCAACTGCCCAGATAAGCCCTATAAAAGTGTCTGTTCTTTCTCTATGTTTAAGTGTTATAAAAGCTATTAACAGAGCTGCACCAACTGCAAACAATGAAGCTCCTAAAAAAATAGGAATACCAAAGTAAACAGCAAGTCCAATTCCTCCATAAGAAGTATGAGCAATGCCTCCAGCCAAAAAAACCATTCTGTTTACCACAATGAGTGAACCGATGATCCCCGAAGCTATGCTTACTAGTATTCCTGCAATAATTGCGTTTTGTATAAACTCATAGCTTAGAGCATCAAGCATGAGAGTTTCCTATCATTTGAAGTAGTTCTACTTCACAAAAGTGCTCATCTTTTGTATGAAATTTTCTCTTTTTACTTACGTCGTGGAATGCTGCCTTTTTGTTTACATGTAGAACACTTGAGGCATACTCTAAAATGACTGATATATCGTGACTTACAACAATTATAGTTATATGTTTATTTAGTTCTTTTAGAAGTTCATAAACCTCTTTTTGTCCGGTTGTATCTATATTTGATGTCGGCTCATCTAAAAGAAGTATTTTAGGATGGGAACATAAAGCACGAGCTATCATTACTCGTTGTCTTTGTCCTCCTGATAGGGAACCAATTTTTTTATCGGCGTATTTCCCCATACTAACTTGCTCTAATGAAGACAAAGCACACTCTATTTCTTCTTTTTTATAGCCAATAAGAGGACGTTTATGTCCAACATGTCCCATCATGACAACTTCTATGACTTTAATAGGAAAATTAGTATTTACATTTGTATTTTGAGGAACATAACCTATGGAAGTTAGGTTTTTAGAAGGATTTTCATTAAAAATTTTTATTGAATTTTTTGGAGCTTTTTCAATGCCTAACATAAGTTTTAAAAGCGTACTTTTCCCACCACCATTTGGTCCAATGATGGCTAAGAATTCTTTAGCTTTTACATGTAAATTTATATTTTCTAAAATAGTATCTTTTTCATAAGAAAAAGTAAGGTTTTTTATATCTATAATATTCATATTTTTCCCATTTATGTGGCAGAGAGGAAGGGATTCGAACCCTCGGTAGAGTAAACTACACAGACGTTCCAGGTCTGCACCTTCGGCCACTCGGACACCTCTCTACATGTAGAAGTCGAAGTATAGCTATTTTGTGCTTAAACACTCTTTGCAGACAGTGTCAAAAGATATGGTAGCACTTGAAATTTTGCTACATGTAGAGGATTGAGCTTTTTTTATAATATCATCTGTATTGATTATAAAATCTTCTATTTTCCCACATTTAGAGCAGATTAAATGAGCATGATTTTCTTTTGTTATCTCGTAGTACTCTTTTTTGTTTGCTATCTTTACTTCACTTAGTATCTCTTTTTTTACCATTTCATTTATGTTTCTATATATTGTCGATAATGATAGTGTAGGAAATTTTAGTTTTGTAAGTTGTTCAATACCTTCTAAAGTAACGTGACCATGTTGTTCAAGAACACCTAGTACACATAATCTTTGTGGTGTTGCTTTTAAAGAATGTAGTTTTAAAATATCTACATGTGACATTATTGTGCCTTTTTAATTTTATAATATCATAAATAGTAATTTTTAGCAACAACTCTTTTTTTAGTTTAGGTTTTTAAGTGAGTAAAGATTGGATGGATATTAGAAATCCGTTTTTTTAATAGAGAATCTGTATGGGAGTGTGTGTGATAAGAATGACAGATTTGACATAAGTCAAAATACTCGATGCATTGCATCTCAAAAAAACGAATTTCCAATTTATCCAATTAAATTTAACTCTTCGGAGAAGATGAAAAGTTAAACTATTGGTAAAATTATATCTCTATTGAAAACAAAAAAATTGTCCTAGGTCAAGAACCTGAATTGTCATTCATTATCTCAATTATGACCTTATCTGTTATACTCATTCCATCTTGAGATAGCTTTCCTATGTTTTTTAGAGTTTTCTCTATATCTTCAGCGATGATACCATCTCCACCATGAAGAAATTTTCCTTCTCGAGCTAAAAGAAAAGAGTCAAAAGCAGCATAAATAGTAGTTGAAACTTTCATAGCACAAGATGACTTTGCACCATCACATATGATGCCAGACACATCTCCCAAGGTATTAATGATAGAGTGCGCTACTACTTTATAACTCTCTTTATTTAGAAATGCCAAAGCCCCAGCAACTGCGGCTGAAGAGCAGATAACACCACAATAAGCTGATAATCTTCCTACATTGGTTTTGATATGTATAGTTGCCAAGTGAGAGAAAAATAGTGCACGAATCAGTTCTTCGCCTGCTATTTTGTTTATGCGAGCATACTCTATGAGTGCAAGTGAAGAGGTCATTCCTTGGTTTCCACTTCCACTTGTTGTCATAACAGGAAGTGCGCAACCACTCATTCTAGCATCACTTCCTGCACTTGCAAAACTAGCAGCTCTATTTCTTGCATCATCTCCATAAAAGCCATTGTCTATATTGTCGCTGATGATTTTTCCTATATTTACACCATAGTTTCCCATCAATCCTTCACGAGCTATTTGAGAATTTAGTGCTATTACCTTTGTAAAAAGTGCTTCAATTTTGTCAAGATCAATAACTTTTGCAAGGTTATATATGACTTCAATACTAAGAAGCTCTCTATCTTTTGACGGAGAGTTAAAATCTATATCATTGCAAGGGCGGTCTAGTATAATTTTATGATTTTTTTCTATGTGAGTGATATTTGTATGCATGTGTTTTATCTCAACAGAAGCACTTTTCCCACTGATTGATTCTAATGTAATGTTTGCATAGAGTTTTATGTCAGTATCTTCATGTATAACTTCTATGTTTTTATTTTTGATAAACTCTCTTACTTTGACCATGTCTTTTTCGTTTATATTGCTTATAACCATTAAGTCTTTTTTGGCATCACCAGCTACTATGCCCATGACAACAGAGGTCTCTATACCAACCATACCACCACTATTTGGAACTACTACACTTTTGACATTTTTTATCATGTTGCCAGATACTTTTATGATTACTTTTTTTACCTCATCATCTAGTATTTCTTTGGCTTTTGCCGCTACATAAGCTAAAGCAATTGGCTCAGTGCAACCTTCAGCAGGTACAACTTCTTCATCAAGTATATTAAGTATTTTTCTCTCTATATCTTTATCCATAATAGTTTTGATTTTATTATAGGAAAATTTTATAAATATTTATAGAAAAATATTGCTATACTTA
>DQTM01000014.1 GCA_015662785.1 Sulfurospirillum arcachonense
AAAACCTCAGTATTTGGATTATTTTTTAAGAGTATATTTGGCAAACAAAGAGATTTTTAAAGATGGTTGTGAAGGTATGATATGTGTTGCATCTTTTGTAACTGAGATGATGATTTTCTTTGAAGAGGGAGTTAGAAAAGGTGAGCTTAGGAATCAGAGTTTTTTCTCTGCCTTTGGTCTTTTTATGGGTTATCTTGGTGGTTTTGTATTTTTAAATGGAGAAAATATACTTGAAGATGAACTTTCATCTTTTGTTGATGATGTATCATATAATATCTACCAAGCTTTAAAAGTTCATGAAGCCTGATAAACGCTCTACCATAGTATGGCTACAAGGTCTTACATGTAACGGAAATTCTCACTCTTTTTTTAATTACCCTAGTATTGATATTTTTTCAAAGTCATTTAGTATACTTCATCATCCACAGATAAAAACTCCTTTTAGCATAGAAGAGATTCTTGCCTCTGACAAAGATATTGACTTTTTGGTTATTGAGGGAGCTTTGAGTAGAAGTGATGATATATTATCTAGATTTGATTTTTCTTTTGAAGAACTTTTAGAAAAACTATCAAAAAAAGCAAAACATATTATTTGTGCGGGAAGTTGTGCTAGTTATGGTGGTATATTTAGACTACAAAATGAAAAAAAGATTTTTGGAGCTCTTTTTAATGCTAAAGAAAGCGGTGGATTTTGGAAAGAAAACTCAAAAGTAGTTAATATATCTGGTTGTCCCATGCATCCCCGATGGTTTGTTGAAACTCTTTTAAAACTCCATTTCGGCGATAAGCTTTCGTTAGATGAGTATAAAAGACCAAAAGAAGTTTACTCTTACCTTGTTCATCATGGTTGTTTACGAAATGAGTATTTTGAATGGAAAGTAGATTGCAATGATTATGGACTAAGAGAGGGATGCCTTTTTTATGAGCATGGTTGTCAAGGACCTATGACACATGCAAACTGCAATAAAATACTTTGGAATACAGTCAGTAGTAAAACAAGAGTTGGTTCGGCATGTTTAGGCTGTACAGAGTTTGATTTTCCTAAAAAAAGACTTTATGAAACTCCAAAAAATATGTCACTGCCTGCAACACCTTATGGCATAAGTAGACGTGCTTACTACTCTGTAACAGGGGTTATCAAAGGTTTTAAAATAGATAGATTAGAGAAGAGGTTATATGAAGAAGATAACTAAAGAGCTACTTCAACGAATAGAAGGTGAAGCTACATTAGAGTTAGATTGGGAAGATGATAAAATCTCTTATGCAAAGATCAAATTTCTTAATTTTCGTGGTATTGAAAAGATCCTAGAGAATAGACCTTTCTTAGATGCTCTAGCTATCACTCCACGAGTTTGTGGTATATGTAATACTTCTCATATAATTGCTGCAATAAATGCTATAGAAGATGCTTATATGTCTATGGGGGTAGATATAAAACTATCAAAAAAAGCAAAGCAGATTCGTGAGTTTGCTCTAAATGCTGAAAAAATACAAAATCATATTAAATGGCTCTATTTTTCAATACTCCCTGAGATACTTGAATTGAATGGTGAAGATGATACAAATATAAAAGCCTTTGAAGGTAAAGATTGGATAAAAGCTCAAAAAATATGTTCAGAAATTTTAAAAGCTATGGCAATTTTTACAGGACAATGGCCTCATGGCTCTTTTTGCATGATTGGTGGTGTTACTTGTGATCCAACAAGAGGGGATATTTATGAAGCTATGCGTTACTTAGAAAATGTAATAGAATTTTGTGAAAAAGAGATATTTGGTGTATCTATTGAAGAGTTTTTGAGCTTTGATTCATCTGTGCAATTAATGGGAACAACAGGTAGTTTACAAAAAACTGTAGGTACTATGGTTGAACATAATGTAAGTCATATAGGAAAAAGTTATGATAGGTTTATCTCACTTGGTGAGAGCAGTAGTAAAAAAAGACCAAAAAAATGTTTAGTAACAAGAGTGATTAATGCTGATATTAGTTTTGTTAGTGAGAGCTTAAAAAATAGTTTTTTTGAAGAAGATGGATATACTTATTCAAAAAGTGCTATGTATAAAAACAAGTACTTTGAAACTGGTCCTATAGCAAGAATGATGATTGTCAAAAACCCACTTATAAGAGATTTTCATAGAAAATATAAAGACTCCATATTAACTAGAGTAGTTGCAAGAGTTTCTGAAGTAGCTCATTTATTGAATAAATCAAAAAAAATACTTGAAAAAATAAAATTAAGTGAACCATCATGCATAAGTCCTAGTATACCTTATGGTTCTATTAATGCAACTGGTATAGGTCGTTGTGAAGCTGCTAGAGGCTCTTTACTCCATAAAATAGAGATAACAAGAGGTATGATAACAAGTTACGATATCATCACTCCTACAGTTTGGAATCTTGGTAATGGAAGTAAAGAGGAACCTGCAATTGCACAAAAAGCTCTTATGGGAATTGAGGAAATTTGCGAAGCCGATTTAGTATTTAAAGCTTTTGATGTATGCGCGGTTTGCACCACTCAATAGGCTTATTCTTTAAACATCACAACTTTATAACTTAAAAGTAAATTTTAGGTTACATTATTTAATATTCATTTAAAAAAACACTCTTTTTATCCTATTTAAATGTTACAAAACTTCTCAAATAGTCATTTTTTTATAAATAGAAAGTAAATTATATCTATTATATGCTTTATTGTGTAATTATTATAAATGAATAATCATTCAGTAATGAATATAATTGATGAAGAGAAAAAACCACATAGGAGAAACTGATGGAACAAACAAAACTGTACCAAAAGATTTCCTCTAGACTTGGTGAACTTGAGAAGTTTTCACCAATGAAAGAGGATATGTCAATAGCACAGTTAATGGACGATAAAGGTATCAGTCGTCGTGACTTTATGAAATGGGCTGCTGGAATGACAGCAATGCTATCTCTACCTGCTTCGTTTACGCCACTTATGGCTCAAGCTGCTGAATTAACTGATCGTTTACCAGTAGTATGGCTACATATGGCAGAGTGTACTGGCTGTAGTGAGAGTCTTTTAAGAACAGATGCCCCTGGCATTGATAGTTTAATATTTGATTATATTTCACTAGAGTATCATGAGACGCTTATGGCTGCTGCTGGATGGCAAGCAGAGCATAACTTGTCTAATGCTATTGAAAAGTATAAGGGTAAGTATATCCTTATGGTTGAAGGTGGAATTCCAACTAAAAATGATGGAATGTACCTTAAAATTGGACCACAAGCTCATACAGGTTTAAGTATTGCTCAAGAGGCTGCTGAGTCAGCTGCTGCTATTTTTGCAATCGGAACATGTTCAAGTTTTGGTGGTGTTCAAGCTGCATACCCTAACCCTACTGGAGCAAAAGGGCTAAGTAAAGTAACTGATAAACCAGTTATCAATGTACCTGGTTGTCCTCCAAGTGAAAGAAATATTGTTGGTAACGTACTTCACTATATCCTTTTTGGAACACTTCCTGCGCTTGATGCTTATAGTCGTCCAAAATGGGCTTATGGTCTCAGAATTCATGATCTTTGTGAAAGACGTGGTCATTTTGATGCTGGTGAATTTGTACAAGAGTTTGGTGATGAAGGTGCAAAAAAAGGTTACTGTCTTTACAAAGTTGGTTGTAAAGGACCGTATACGTTTAATAACTGTAGTAGAGAAAAATTTAATCAAGGCACTTCTTGGCCAGTTCAAGCAGGTCATGGTTGTATTGGTTGTAGTGAACCAGATTTCTGGGATGCTATGGGACCATTTGAAGAGCCTCTTGGTAATAGACTATATCATACTCTTTATGGAGAAGGTGCAGATAAGACTGCTGATAAAGTTGGTGTAGCACTTCTAAGTGCAACAGCAGTTGGTGTCGCAGCACATGCAGCTATTGCAGCCGTAAAAGGCGCTCCAAAAACTGATGAAAGCTAAGAAGGATTATTAAATGAGCAAAAGAATCGTAGTTGACCCAATTACAAGAATTGAAGGTCACTTAAGAGTTGAAGTTATTGTTGATGACAACAATAAAGTTACAGAAGCATATACATCTTCAACATTATGGAGAGGATTAGAAAATATCCTTAAAGGAAGAGACCCAAGAGATGCAGGTTTCTTTATACAGAGAATTTGTGGTGTTTGTACATACTCGCACTATAAAGCAGGTATTGTAGCTGTTGAAGATGCATTAGGCATCGAAGTTCCATTAAATGCTAAATTAGTTAGAACTTTGATGAATGCTGCACTAATTATGCATGATCATCCTGTTCACTTTTATCACTTGCATGGACTTGACTGGGTTGATGTAGTAAGTGCATTAAGTGCAGATCCTGCAAAAGCTAGTAAAGATGCATTTAACTATACTGATACTCCAATGTACACTGGTGAAGATCACCTTAAAATGGTACAAAAAAGAGTAGCTGATTTTGTTAAAAAAGGACATCTTGGACCGTTTGCTAATGCATATTGGGGACACCCTACATATAAACTAACTCCAGAGCAAAACTTGATTGCAGTTTCGCATTATCTAAAAGCTTTGGAAGTTCAAAGAACTGCTGCTCAAATGATGGCAATCTTTGGTGCTAAGCAACCACACCCACAAAGTCTAACTGTTGGTGGTGTTACTTGTATTATGGATCTTCAATCTCCTGCACGTTTAGGTGATTTTTTATTCAAGTTTAAAGAAGTAGCAGAGTTTATTAATAACTGTTATTACCCAGATGTTGTTATGGCTGGTGGTATGTATGCTGGTGAGCCTAGTGTTAATGCTGGTCTTGGTACTGCAAACTTGTTTACTCATGAAGAGTTCCAAGTAAGTGCAACAGAGCATTTATTTGAAAGTGGTGTTATGATGGCTGGGGACGTTGTTGCTCTAGTAACTGGTAAACCATTTAAAGTTGAAGATTTAGATGAGAGTAAGATAACAGAAGAAGCAACTCGTGCTTGGTACAAGAACGATGCTGCACTTCACCCATATGATGGTGAAACAGATCCTAATTATACCGGACTTAAAAAAGCACAAACAGTTAATGACAAAGGCGAAGAAGTTGAAACTAATGTAGTTAAAGAGAGTGGAAAGTATACTTGGATTAAAGCACCTCGTTATGATGGTCAACCACTTCAAGTTGGTCCTTTAGCAAATATAGTTGTTAACTATGCAAGAGGAAATGAGCGTGTTGTTAAAGTAGTAGATCAGTTCTTAAAAGATACTGGTCTTCCTATAAAAGCAGTTGCATCAACTCTAGGACGAACAGCATGCCGTATGCTTGAAGCAAAAGTTGTTGCTGATAATGCTTTAGTAGCATTTAATTCACTAATTGAGAACTTAAAAGTTGACGATACAACTTGTGCTACATATAAAATTGATAAGACTAAAGAGTACAAAGGTCGTTATATTGGTAATGTACCTCGTGGAGTTCTAAGTCACTGGGTTAGAATTAAAAATGGCGTGATTGAAAATTATCAATGTGTTGTTCCATCAACTTGGAATGCTAGTCCAAAAGATGCAAATGGAGTTAGAGGACCTTACGAAGAGGCTCTAATTGGGTTGCCTATAGCTGATTTGTCACAACCACTTGAAATTATTAGAGTTATACACTCTTTTGATCCTTGTATTGCTTGTGCGGTTCACGTTATGGATACAAAAGGTAATGAAATGGGTTCTTATAAAATAGATCCTAGTGCATAAGACAAAAGGAGAATTAAATGCCAAAAAGAAAGATTGAATTTGAATTTTCTGCTGGTTTACGCTGGACACACTGGCTTAGAGCAATAGCTATAGTTGTTTTAACAGTGACTGGTTTTTATCTTGCTTATGTCTTTGTTGCACCAGCAGCATCAGATGAACCAGTGCTATTTTTAAATGCAAAGTTTAGAATGTGGCATCAGATTGCAGGATTTTTACTAATCGCAGTTACTTTATTTAAAACTTATCTTTTCTTAGTTGATAAAATAAGTATGAGAGAAAGAATATCATTTTTGGATTTTATAAGTCCAAAGATTTGGTTTCAGCAGTTGAAATATTATCTGTTTTTAGGAGAGCACCCAAAATTGCGTGGTGTTTATAATCCATTGCAATTTGTTGCATATATTGGTTTATATGCCATGGTATTTGTTGTTTGTATCACAGGACTTGTTCTGTACGTTCACGTTTACCATGAGGGATTAGGTGGTCTACTGTACGATTATATGCGTCCACTAGAAGTTATGATGGGAGGACTTGCAATGGTTCGTGAAATCCATCATATTTCTATGTGGGGTATATTGATTTTTGTTCCTGTTCATATTTACATGGCAGTCTTTAACTCAATTATGGGTCAAGAAGGATCAATTGATGCAATCATCAGTGGTTACAAGTTCGAAAAACAAGACCATTAAGTAGCCAGGGTGAAGATTTTAGCCTTAGGTATAGGCAATGTAGTGTGCGCTGACGAAGGAGTCGGCGTACACTTGTGCCGTACTATTGAAAAGAATTATAAGTTTACTTCAAAAGAGCATACCCTTACTTTTGTAGATGGTGGAACATTGGCTGAACGTCTTATCCCTATCATTGTTGAATATGATTATGTAATTATATTTGATTGCGTTAGTGCAGATGATGGAAAGATTGGCGACGTTTATTTCTTTGATTTTGACAACGTTCCAAATGCTATCAATTGGTCAGGAAGTGCCCATGAAGTTGAGATGCTTCAGACACTAATGATGATGGATATGGTAGGAGATCGTCCTACTACCAAAATTGTTGGTATAATACCTGAAGTAATTTCCGATACAACTCTATATATGAGTAAACCAGTTATTGAAGGAAGTGTTTTAATGGAAAAAACTTTTATTAAACACTTAGATGAACTTGGTTTCGAGTGTGAAAAAATCTCAAATTTTGACATACAAGATGTAGCTCAAAGCGCTTGCGAAAGAGATGAAATCTAAATAAAACAAACCATCATAATAGATGATGGTTTTATAAGCTATTTGTTATAATAGCTTATAAAACTATTGTAAATAAGGATTGTGTGACAATGATATTAGCTTTTGAATTTAATTATATCTCAAAAAATGCAGTTTTAGAAAATATGCTTGAGTCTATATGTAAAGATTTTGAGATTTCATATAACATAGGAAAAGTTAACAATATTGTTAGCTTATATGTCGAAGGTGATGAAACACAATTGACAAGTTTTTCAGATTTTATAGGAACAAGACTTCCTTTGTCTATATTTTTTAAGTCAACAGCAGTAAATGTTGTTGAAGAGATGCCAAAAGGTTTAGAACCAATTGCTGGATGTAAACTTTGTGTCCCTTTTACTCCTAAAACACTTACTACATGTAAAGATAAAAATCTAAATCCATTGATTAACAATGAAGTTGGTATTTCTACGTTTGATGCAAATGGTGTTATATTAAAAGAAAATGGAAATGTAGTTACAACAAATAGTTTTGAAGAACTATATACTAAAATTGCAGAAATTTTAGCCAATAATGAAGAAGTCTATATAAATTCTGTAAGTGGTTCTTATGTTATAGGCAAAATTGAAAATTTAAAAATTAAAGACTTTATTGTTATTCCTACTGATTTATCTGTTGTTGAAAAGATGGTAGTTATAAGAGAAAATGAGATTAAAGCACTTGCTAGTTTAGAAAAACCAACTATTAAATTAAGGGTTAATACACTTTACAGTTCAAAAGGTATTCTTCCTACTGCGAGAGTAAAACTAAAACTAGCAGATGAATTATTAGTGTTAAATGTGTGTGAACGACTTCATAAAAATGGTGTAGATTTCATATA
The DNA here is from genome assembly GCA_015662785.1 of Sulfurospirillum arcachonense. Taxonomy (GTDB): domain Bacteria; phylum Campylobacterota; class Campylobacteria; order Campylobacterales; family Sulfurospirillaceae; genus Sulfurospirillum_A; species Sulfurospirillum_A arcachonense_A. The sequence continues at coordinate 7,780 of DQTM01000014.1, forward strand.
TAAAGTAGATACTGAAACTTCTACATGTAGATATAGTGTTGAGATTGATGGTAGTTTTACAAAGCTCCCTCAGATAGAGGTTTGTGTACTTGAAAATGGTGAGATTCTTATACTTAGTGGAGATGGATATAGTGCTCCACAATTAAGAGAAAACTTAAATAAACTTGATACTAAGGCTCACGCTCAGTTTGCTACAATAATGCAAGAGCATAACTTGTTTGATGAAAAAATAAGCTGTTTTTATATGAGTAAAACTCATGATGATATGATAATGCACCTTTCAGATAAAACAGGGATGCTTAATTTAATTAAATTTCCTATTGTTCGTGATATGAAAGAGATATTTGAAACTATCAAACTATCAACTATTGGTGCAAAACTAGTAGACAGTTATAAAAAACAATTTCCTGAAATTTATAAGAGTGCCATGAATTATCAAATTCCATCGGATGCATCAAATAACATCTACAATATCTGGGGAATAGCCGGAGTTATACTAGGATTAGCAGATAATATAGAAGATGCAAGTGAAAAAGTGATTGAAAATGCAGAAGATTTTGGTGGAAAAAAAGGTCCTAGAGTTGATTACTTGTTAGTAGATAAAGAGTCAATAAAATCTGATTTTGATATGATGAGACTTATAAGAAGCACCATGAGTTTTAAACTAGCAGGAACAGATGATATAACACTTAGTTTTGGTATGATGGAAGCTTTTGCTTACTTTTTATCAGATACGTCTGATTCTTGTAAAGAAAATCTTTCAAGTGAAAAAACACTACTTTGTGGGTCTATGTTTGGCGTAAGAAAATTTGCAGAAATTGCTTGTAAAAACATAACTGCAAGTTCGCAGATATGCTTAAATAGGGAACTCCCTATTGATACATTATAAATATAGTATTGAAGGTATAGTTCAAGGGGTCGGATTTAGACCCTTTGTTTACACTCTTGCTCTAAAACACTCTCTTAAAGGTTTTGTTCTTAATGATTCTAGTGGAGTTAAAATTTCACTTGAAGGGGAACCTAACAACATAGATATTTTTGAAAAAGAGTTATATTCTAAACTGCCACCCTTAGCTAGAATAGACAGACTTGAAAAAGTAGCCTGTCCCCTTAAAAATTTTAACAAATTTATTATCACAAAAAGTAAAGATACTCAGTCTAAACACTCTTTGGTATCTGCTGATTTTGCTATGTGTAGTGAGTGTTTGAGCGAAATAAGAGATGAGACAAATAGAAGATATAACTACTTTTTTACAAATTGTACAAACTGTGGACCAAGATACTCCATTGTAAAAACTGTTCCATATGATAGACCAAATACCTCAATGCAACCATTTACTATGTGTAAGGAGTGTCAAAAAGAGTATGATAACCCACTTGATCGCCGTTACCATGCTCAGCCAATTAGTTGTGAAAAGTGTGGACCAACCCTTAGTTTAAAAGATATGAATGGCAATGTTCTCTCAACAAACCTAGAAGCGTTAATCGGTTTAGCCCATTTTATAAAAGAGGGCAACATAGTTGCCATGAAGGGCATGGGTGGTTTTCATCTTATCTGCGATGCAACTAGTGATAAAACTATAAAAAACTTAAGACAAAAGAAAAATAGACCCTCTAAACCATTTGCAGTTATGATGAAATCTATAGAAGACGTAGTCTCTAAATGTAAACTAAGCTCATGTGAAAAGAGTAGGGTGATTTCAAAAGAGAGACCAATAGTTCTTTTAAAAACAAAAAAGAACAATATAAGCCCATTAGTAGCACCTTTTATTGATAGATTAGGAGTTTTTTTAGCTTATACTCCTCTACATGTAAAGCTTTTAGATTTTTTGGAAAAACCAATAGTAGCTACAAGTGCAAATCGTTCAGGTGAGCCAATAGTAACAAATGAAGAGGATTTAAAATCTAAATTAAGTGGAGTTATAGACTATTATCTTGATTATAATAGAGAGATTATAAATAGTAGTGATGATAGTGTATTGCAAATAATCAATTACAGAGATTTAATTATGAGAGCTTCAAGAGGAATTACTCCTTTAAGCATAAGATTAAAAACGAATGAGACTAGAAAAATCTTAGCAGTTGGTGCCCATCAAAAAAATGCAATTGCAATTTATATGAATAATCAAATTATATTGAGTCCATATATAGGTGATTTGGACAATATTGAAACTGTTGAAGCATTTTATAAAACACTTAAAACTTTTAAAGAATTTTATGATTTTGAGCCAGATTTGATTGTTTGTGATAAACATCCTCTTTATGAGAGTACAAAATGGACAAAAAAACAGGATATTCCATTTGTTCAAGTTCAACATCACTATGCTCATATACTCAGTTGCATGCTTGAACACGATATAGATGAAAAAGTACTAGGTATTGCTTGGGATGGAACAGGATATGGTGATGATGGTACTATCTGGGGTGGTGAATTTTTTGTTTGTGATAGGAATGAGTATGAAAGAGTTGCCTATTTTGAGCCTTTTTCTCTTTTAGGTGGCGATGCTAGTATAAAAGATATAAAACGTATAGCACTCAGTATAATACTTGATTGTGAAGAAGATAAAATTTACAATAGTTTCCTTAGCAGTTTTAAAAAAACAGAATTAAATTTACTAAAACAGATGCATAAAAAAGCGTTAAATTCTCCAAATTGTTCTGCTGTTGGCAGACTTTTTGATATGGTCGCCGTTATAGCAGGCGTTTGTGACAAAGTAAGTTATGATGGAGAGAGTGGACTTATTCTTGAATCTTTATATGATTATAAAATAAAAGATTCATATGATATATACCTTGAAGATGGTATTATAAAATACAAACATATTATTAAAGAGATGATAAAAGATAAAGATGCAAGCCTAATATCTTCAAAGTTTATTAACTCTTTGGTAAACATAATTTCTATTATATCGCAGAATTATTCTTTAAAAACTCTTCTAAGTGGTGGTGTTTTCCAAAACAGAACACTTTTGGAAGGTATTATTAATAAAAATGACAATATAATTTTTCAAAATCTATTACCTATAAATGACGGTTCTATAGCTATTGGACAACTTACACGCATACTTTCACAAAAAAATTAATATTTAATCTTATTTCTCTTTAAGTTAAATAGTATTACACTTATAGTGTGGAAATAATAGCAAAGGATATAGAATGGATAATAACGTTATAAGGTTTAGTGTTTCACTACCTGAAAAATTGTTAGTGGAATTAGATAAAAAGGTTAACGAACAAGGTTATGCTTCAAGAAGTGAGTATACTCGTGATTTAATTCGTGAAAGAATAGTAAAAGATAGTTGGAAAGAAGATGACTCAGAGGTTATCGGTGTCTTAACTATGATTTATACTCATCATCAAAATGATTTAGTTGATAGAATTTTAACTATTCAACATGATGCAAAAATAAAAATTATGTGTAATACTCATGTGCATATTGATCATGACAATTGTTTAGAAACAATTATGATTCAAGGTTCCGTAAGTGAGATCAAAGATTTCGCTCAAAAAATTGGTGGGTTGAAGGGTGTAAAATTCTCTAAACTTGTTGAGGCTGCTATACCAGCGTCTTAAGCCTTAACAAAAGATGAGCCGTCATGTGGTACGGCTCATTTTTCTAACCATGATTTCCATAAAATCTTTTTTTGTTCCTCTTTTGTATAATTAAACTTAAACTCATACTCTTTTAAATAGTAGATAAAATTTTCTCTTGAAACACCTTTAAAATGTAAAAGATTTTCTTCTAAAAATATCCAAAATCTTATAAGCTGACTATCAAACTTTTCAAAATGCATTATTTTGTATCTATTGAGGTACTTTGCATACTCTTTCATATATGTAATTTTTATATCCTTTTGAGCATTTTTAATATGAGAAAATTGGTCAGGTAGTAAAAGAGTATAGACTAAATCATGGTATACCATTCCTAATATACCAATAGCTTCAAATAGATACTTGACCTTTCCACGTTTGTTTTGTGGTAAAAAATAATACTCATCATATTCACTAAATTCTGCTCTATTTTGTCGATAAATTTCCTCTACATGTAAAAGAGCAAGCTTTCTAAAATCCATATACCTATCTTTGATACTTTTGTAGTTTACATGTAGAGATTTAGCACACTCATTGACACTTAAATTTTCACAAAAACAGTCCAAAACTATAAAGTCTTTTTCTAGTTTTTTTTGGCTATATTTTCGTCTACATGTAGAACACTTAAATGATGTTTGTGTGACCTTGTAAAGGCGTTTACTTCCACAAAATGGACATATATCTTTTTTCATACTATATTTTTCCCAAAAGTAACTAAGAAAGACCTTTCTTTACGATAAATTTACGTTAGAAGTATATAATTGTTGAAAATTAACTCAAGGAAGAAAATATGTGTAAAGATTGCGGATGTACAATAGCACCTCATGCTCATAACCACGGACATGCTCACACTCACGAGCAACACCCAAACCCTCAACTAAATGATCCTAAAACTATAGAGGTTATTACTAAAATACTTGATGTAAATGACCAGCAAGCAGCTCATAATAGAGAGCATTTTGAAAAACATGGAATATTGGCAATAAACCTTATGAGTAGCCCAGGAAGTGGAAAAACAACTCTTTTAGAAGCTACTATTGACCATGGTGGAATTAAGCTGGGAGTTATTGAGGGTGACCTTGAAACAAACCAAGATGCAGATCGCATCAAAGCAAAAGGAGCAGTTGCTCATCAAATTACAACTGGTCAAGCTTGTCATTTAGATGCTCATATGGTTCACGAAGGACTTCATCATATGCCTATAGATGGTCTAGATATTGTTTTTGTAGAAAATGTAGGGAACTTAGTATGCCCAGCAAGTTATGATGTAGGAACACACTTCAATGCAGTTCTTCTTTCAGTTCCAGAAGGTGATGATAAACCAGCAAAATATCCAGTTATGTTTAGAACTGCTGATGTTCTTCTTATTACAAAATGTGATTTGCTCCCTCACTTTGATTTTGATGTTGAAAAAGCTATTAGAGAGACGAGAAAACTCAATCCAAAAATTGATGTTATAGAGATAGACTCTAAGAGTGGTAAAGGCATAGATAAATGGGTTAATTACCTTAAAATGAAAAAAGATTTAAGATAATGTGTTTATCAATACCTTCAAAAGTAGTCGCAATTGACGAAAACAATATGGCAACAGTTGACACTATGGGTGTTAAACGTCAAGTAACTCTTGATTTGATTGGTGAGCCTGTAGAAGTGGGTGAGTATATACTTATCCACGTTGGATTTGCTATGAATAAGATAAGCGTAGAAGAGGCGCTAGAATCCCTAAAGATATATGAAGACATCATTGCTCAAATGAATGATGGTGAGATTGATGATGAAGAAGGAGATATGGGTTATGCCGAAACAAGAGCTTGATTTGTTCAAGGTTTTTCGTAACCCTGAACATATGAAAGCCTTGGCAAAACTTATTAAAAAAGAGTCAAAAACAAAAATTAGAGTTATGGAGGTTTGTGGTGGTCATACTCATACTATTATGAAGTATGGAATTCCTCAAATTCTTCCTGATACTATAGAGTTTGTTCATGGACCAGGGTGTCCAGTTTGCATCATGCCAAAAGAGAGAATTGACCACGCTTATATACTTTCACAACAACCAGATGTTATTATGGTAACTTTGGGTGATATGATAAAAGTACCAGGAAGTCACGGAAGCTTAGCACAAGCAAGAAGTAAAGGGGCAGATGTACGGTTTGTATACTCACCTCTTGACGTTCTAAAAATTGCTAAAGAAAATCCAGAAAAAAAAGTGATATTTTTTGCGATAGGATTTGAAACTACAACTCCTATGACAGCAGCTTTAGTTGACCAAGTAGTAAAACTTGGACTTAAAAATGTACTATTTCACATAAATCACGTTACTGTTCCAGAAGTTATGAAAGAACTACTTGATAGTAGAGACGAGCATGTAGATAGTTACAATAATAGAATTGATGCTTTTATAGGACCTAGTCATGTTAGCGTTATAACGGGTTCAAAAGTTTATGAGCAGTTTCCTGAAAAGTACAAAAGACCAGTTGTAGTTACTGGATTTGAGCCTATTGATGTTGTGGAGGGAATTCTTATGATAGTTCGTCAAGTAAACGATGGACGAGCTGATTTGGAAAACCAATATAAAAGAAGTGTATCGTATGATGGAAACACAACGGCACAGGCTTTTATAAACAAATATTTTGACCAAAAAGACCTATTTAAATGGCGTGGTCTTGGTAATATTCCGAAAAGTGGATTAAAACTAAGAGATGAATTTGCTCATTTAGATGCTGAAAAAATCTATGATGATGTTTTACCAAAAGAGGAGATAGAGGACCATAAGTTATGTATTTGTGGTGATATTTTAAGAGGCATGGCAAAACCTACAGATTGTCAAGTTTTTGGAACAGCATGTAAACCAAACAAACCTATAGGAAGCTGTATGGTTTCAAGTGAGGGTGCATGTGCAGCGTATTATAAATATGGTGGAGTATTAAGATGACTAAAAATATAACTTTAGCCCATGGAAATGGTGGCGAAGAAAACAATGAATTGATTGAAGGTGTATTTTACAAGCATCTTAAAAATGACTATCTTAAAAAGAGTGAAGACGCTTCTCTTATAGAGGGTGGAAGACTAGCTTTCACTACTGATAGTTTTACTATTAGTCCACTTTTTTTTAGCGGTGGTGACATAGGAAAACTCTCAATTTGTGGTACATGTAATGACCTTGCTATGATGGGAGCTGCTCCAAAGTATGTAACTCTAGCAATGATGATAGAAGAGGGCTTTGAGATGAAAACCCTTGATAAAATCGTGAGAAGCATTAAAAAAGAGCTTGAGGTTTGTGGAGCAGTTGTAGTCGCTGGTGATACTAAAGTAGTGCCACGTGGAAGTGTTGATAAACTTTTTATCAACACAAGCGGCGTTGGTGTTGTTGAGCTTGAGGGTATAAGTGCTAGTAACCTTAGTGTTGGTGATGCTATTGTAGTTTCTCGTGACATAGGGGCTCATGGAGCTGCCATATATGCTAATCGTGAGGGAATTGACATCGAGAGTACTTTAAAGAGTGATTGTGCTTCGTTATGGCCAATGGTTAAAGCCCTTAAAGATGCAGGAATTAAACCAAAAGAGATGAGAGATGCTACTCGTGGTGGGCTTGCAGCCGTTCTAAATGAGTGGGCAAAAGCTAGTGATGTTTGTATAGAAGTAGAAGAAGCATCTATCCCAATAGCCCAAGAAGTAAAAGGAATTTGTGAACTTTTAGGTTTTGAGCCAACTGCTTTAGCAAATGAAGGTACTTTTGTACTTGCACTTGACCCAAAAGATGTTGAAAAAACTGTAGAAGTTTTAAAAACTTTTGAACAAAATGAGCAGTGTACTATGATAGGAACTGTTACTGATGAGTATAAACAAAAAGTGACTATGACAAGTGAATGGGATACAAAAAGATTTTTAGATATGCCAACAGGCGAATTACTTCCTAGGATTTGCTAGTTGAAAATACTACTTTTGGTTTCGGCTTTTAACTCTTTAACTCAGCGTGTTTATTGCTCTTTAAAAGAGAGTGGTCACGTTATTAGTGTTCAGTTTTGCAACGATGACGAGTCTATGGAAAATTCAGTTGAAGAGTTTAATCCTGAGATTATTTTTAGTCCATATTTAATCAAAAAAGTGCCTAAGAGTATTTGGCAAAAGATACCAGTTATAGTCATACACCCAGGACCTTTAGGTGATAGGGGAGCTAGTTCTCTTGATTGGGCTGTTTTTAAAGATGAGCCTACTTGGGGAGTGACTGCTCTTCAAGCCAATGATGAGATGGACGCTGGAGATATTTGGGCAACAAAAATTTTTAATATGAGAAAATCAAGTAAAGCTTCACACTACAGAAGTGAAGTTAGTGATATAGCTTTGAGCTTAGTTGAAGAGGTTTTGGAGAAGTTTTCAAGTGGTAATTTTACTCCAAACCCACAAACTAGCTTAAAAGATGTTCATGACTCGCTAACTCAAAAAAATAGGTATATCGATTGGAAAGAAGATAAAGTAGTGGATATCATAAGAAAAATAAACTCTTCAGATTCTCATCCAGGAGTTTTAGATGAAATTTTAGGACTAGATTGTTATCTTTATGGTGTTCATAATGAAACAACTTTAAAAGGAAAACCAAAAGAAATTTTAGCCAAACGTGATGGAGCAATCTGTATAGGTTGTATTGATGGGGCTGTTTGGATAAGCCACCTTAAAGAGCCAAACAAGTTTAAACTTCCAGCAACTTATGTTTTAAAAGATAAGCTTAGAGGTGTAAAAGAGATTAGAATTCCTCTTTATGTAAAGCCAAATTTAGAAACTTTTAAAGAGATAACTTTTGAGAAACAAGGAAGAGTTGGTTACCTTGGATTTGATTTTTACAATGGAGCTATGAGTTCAGAACAATGCATACGACTAAAATATGCAGTAGAAACTTTAAGTGAAGAAGTTGAAATTTTGGTTTTAAAAGGTGGAGAGAATTTCTTTTCAAATGGCATACACTTAACCATATTAGAAGATAGTAAAAAGCAAGGTGAAGATGGTTGGAGTAACATAAATGCTATGAACAATCTTGTAAAGGCAATTTTGTTTTGCGATAAAGTTACTGTTGCTTCATTTGGTACAAATGCGGGAGCAGGTGGAGTGTTTTTAGGTCTTGCTTGTGATTTGATAGTTGCTCGTGAGAGTATAGTTCTAAACCCACACTACAAAACAATGGGATTGAGTGGAAGTGAGTATCATACTTATAGTTTTCCAAAAAGAGTAGGGCAGAGTTTAGCCGATGAGATACTTGAAGAAGCTTTACCAATTGGCACTAAAAAAGCAAAAGAGATAAACCTAATAGATGAAGTTTTACCAAACAAAGATTATAAAAATCACTTAAAAAAGTTTTGTGAAGAGCTTTTGAGTGATGAAGATAAGTATTATGATTTTTTAGATGAAAAGAGCGATAGATTAGAGCGTGAAGAAAAGATGATACATGATTGTAAAGAGAACGAGCTAAAAAAAATGCACCCAGAGTTTTGGGATAGCAAAAGTGAGTTTCATTCCCTTAGAGCAGACTTTGTATATAAAGTTTGTCCAATAAAAACACCAGAAAGGTTAATATGCACGAATTTTCAATAGTACAAGACTTGTTAAATATGTGTGAGAAAAATGCAGCAGAGAATAACGCAACAAAGATTACAAAAGTAGAAGTAAAAATAGGAAAGCTTAGTGGAGTAGAACCTCATCTACTACAAACTGCTTTTGATACATTTAAAGAGAAAACTATTTGTGATGGAGCAGAATTTTGCATACATCATCAAGATTTAATTGTACGGTGTAATGATTGTGGTAAGGAGAGTACTTTAGAAAAAAATACCTTCTCTTGTCCTCATTGTGAAGGTGCTGTTGAAGTCCTCGATGGCGAAGATATGTATCTTATGCGTTTAGAGATGGAGTAAGCTAGTTAACATCATCCATTGTGTTTGCGGCTATTTTTAGTCGCTCTTTATCAAAGTGAGTGTAGATTCTTGAAGTGTTTATGTCTGCATGACCTAGTGCTTCTTGAACTAAAACTAAATCTCTATTTTTTTGGTAAAGTTTTGTTGCAAAAGTGTGACGAAGCATATGTGCTCCATTTTTCTCTTTTCTTACTCCTGCTTTTAGTAAAATTTTATCCATAATATAGCTTACATAAGACTGTGTTAAAGCTTTTCCTGTACGGCTTTGAAACAGAAGTGAAGAGCTTTCATCTCTTACATGTAACCACTCTTGTAAATCTTTTTTGATATAGTCTTGTTTTATCATAGCAACCCTTGGTTTGTTTCCTTTCCCTTTTATATAAAAAGTATAAAAACCTTCTTCAAACACTATATCCTTTACATGTAGACCTAAAGCCTCACTAACTCTCATGCCACTATAGAGTATAGTTTTAATCAGAAGTCTATTTTTTGCCCTAGCATACTCTTTAAACTCTGTAGTCTCTATAGCTTTTAAGAAGCGTTTTAATTCCTTGTCTTGCATGTGTGAAGGTAGTTTGTTCGCTTGAGATGTCTTTAACCCTCCCCAGTTTTTAAGTTCTATTCTAAACTGATGTGATTTTCCATTTTTATCTTCGTTTTGCTTATCTATAAAAGAGAAAAATGCTATTGTAGCCATACGATAGTTCTTTTTTGTAGCATCACTAAGTGAGCCTGTTTGAGATGCCAAAAACTCGCTTAACACCTCTTCATCTACCTCTGTTATACTCTCAAATGAAAACTTAACTATATAGCGATAAAATTTTTCAAGTGGATTTATATAGGTGTTTATACCAATAAGTCCTATATTCCTAGCGTCTTTTGTGAGTTGTTTTAGCTCATCAATATCACTTGTACCTTGGTTTAGTCTTCCTATGATGAGAGAGAGTTTTTCATTATTGTTTACATATCTGTTTGACAAAGATGTAAGTTTTGACTTTACGAATCTATCTAGCCAAAAAAGCAAGGAGTCATTAAATGTTTTTTTATAATCTATGTTGTATCTCATGGTCTAATTATAACATACTTGATAACAATCAATGAAAACTATTATCAATAAGACTAAAATTCTCTTAATAAATATAGGAGATGAAAATGAAAAAGATAGAAGTTGCAGGTTCAACAGTAGATTTTTTTGAGAAAGAAGAGGGTGTTTTTACATTTGACACATCAGAGTGCCAACCTCCAGAGCCTATGGTAAATGCGATGTGTGGTTTGCAACTACTAAAAAACTCTTCACAAAGACTAGAAATGATAAATCATAAACCACCTATGGGGCTTTTCCCAAAGATAGCTGACGATTTTGATTATGATGTACAAGATATAGAGAATGATATGGTAAAAGTAGTCTTTATAAAAAAAGAAGATGCAAAAAATAACACAGATTTTACTCAAAACAGTTGTAGTGGTTAATGGTAAGTATTACTAGAGATTTTGCACCACCGTTCAAGCTTATAGCTCCCTATTTCATCATAGGGACTCTTTTTTATGTTCTTAGTAACTTTTTACTCTTTGGAGTAGATATAGTACAAATGAGCTCATCTCAAGACTTGCACATTATTAGTTGGGTACATCTATTTTTACTTGGTTTTGTCATGATGATTATTTTTGGAGCAATGGCTCAACTCATACCTGTAGTTCTTGAAAAAGGGCACTATAAAGTAAGCTTTTACTATGCTATATACCCACTGTTTAGCTTAGGTATAATTATGATGGCGTATGGTTTTATCTACTCTCATCTTTTACTCTCAGTTGGTGGAAGTATGGTTCTTGTAGCTATGTTCATCTTCTCGTTAGAGACTTTTTTAACTCTTAAAACTGTAGAAAAGTTTAATATTGTAACCATAAGTGTTCTCATATCTAACATTTTTTTACTTATTGGAGTTAGCGTTGGTTTGGTTATGGCTCTAACATTTGCAGGCTTTTTAAATGCAAATGTAATGGCTCTATTAAATGCACATGTTTATCTGCTCATAGGTGGTTATGTTTTAATAACAATCATGTCTTTTTCTTACATACTTATTCCCATGTTTGGTCTGTCTCACGGTTTTTCAAAAATACCTTTACATGTAGCTGTAGGTATGCAGAGTTTGGCTGTAAGTATAGTGTTTATAGCAGCTCTTATAGAAAATGAACTTTTTACTAAAATAGGATATTTTTTAAGCTTTTTATCAGTGCTTATCTACTTTTATTTGATATTTACCATAGATAAAACAAGAGCAAGAAAACAGAACGATATGTACATAATATCACTTTTATTGGGTTTTATATTTTTTGCACTAGCAGTTGTGTTTGGTGGACTCTACATAGCTTCATCAAATGAGACTTATGCCCTTCTTAGTGGATGGTTGCTTTTTGTGGGATTTTTTGGCTTTTTGATTTCAGGTCATCTTTACAAAATAGTACCATTTTTAGTTTGGTATGAAAGATTTTCTCCATTAGTAGGAAAACAAAAAGTACCAATGCTCGGCGATATGGTTCCAACAAAAAGTGCAAATTTTCAGATATATTTAACATCGGTAGGTATAATTCTGTTTTCATTTGCAATATATTTTCAAAATAGTGATTTACAGATGGCGGCGGCTTCATTTTTAAGTATTGGAAGCTTGTTTTTATTTAAGAATTTAATGTTTATGACAAGGTTTAAATAAAACTATCCTTTCTGCCATCTATACTTTTAGATGGCTTATATTTGCCCTTAGTGTGAGGCAGATTCTTGAAAACCTAGCCTTAGCTAAGTTGAAAGA
>DQTM01000168.1 GCA_015662785.1 Sulfurospirillum arcachonense
ATAATTGGGTAATTTTAACTATAGATGATAGCTATAAAAGTTTTTATACAAATGGATTAAAAGTTTTCAAAGAGTACAACTATCCATTTTCACTTTTTATACCTGTAGAAGCTATTGAAAAAAGATATCCTGATTATACGACGTGGAAAGAGTTAAAAGAAATTTCAAAGTATGGAAGCTTAGAGTATCACTCGTATGGACATAAACATATGACCTACTTGAGTGATGATGAAATAAAAGAGGATTTTGAAAAAGGTCTAGCACTTTTTGAAAAAGAGCTTCAGATAAAACCAAAAGTCTTTACCTACCCATATGGCGAGTATAGCCCAAGAGTCCAAAAAATTGCAAAGTCTTATGGATTTGATGCGATTATAAATCAAAACATGGGTGCAGTATCTGATTTTAGTGATGTTTATGACATGGATAGAACTGCTCTTGTAGGTAAGAGTGATTTGAAACTCTATCTTAGATATAAAGCACTAAATGCTAAGTGGAAAGAGCCTACAATTTTTCCTCAAAACTCAATTTTGAAATCTCTACATGTAGAGACAAATGAGAAAGTTAAAAATGGTGGGGTATATGTTACTGGGCATGGCTGGTTGCAAGCAAAACTAAAAGATGGTGACTTCAATATGGAACTAAATAAAAAATTAATAAATAAAAGATCACGCGTAGTTATAAGTGTGGGAAATAAAATATCAACAAAACTACTAATAAAGGACAAATATGGAACTAGATGATATATATCTTGACCAACAAGAGCATGTAGAGAAAACACTTGACTCTCTAAGAAGAGACTTCATAACTATAAGAAGTGGGGCAGTATCAACTTCTATTTTAGATAATGTGAAAGTAGACTATTACGGAACTCCAACTGCACTAAATCAAGTTGCAACAGTTCTTGCTAGTGATGCAACAACTATCAACGTATCTCCTTGGGAAAAAAATCTTCTTAAAGATGTTGAAAGAGCGATTGCTGAAGCAAACATTGGTGTTAATCCAAACAACAATGGCGAGTCAATTCAGTTATATTTTCCACCTATGACAAGTGAGCAGAGAAGTAAAAATGCTAAACAAGCAAAAGTTATGGGTGACAAGTCTAAAGTATCTATGAGAAACATTAGAAAAGATGCAAATGACAAAATCAAAAAGCTTGAAAAAGATAAAGAAATAACTGAAGATGAGTCAAAACAAGCTCATGATGAAGTTCAGAAAATAACTGATGGTGGAGTTTCTAGCATTGAAACTCTAGTAAAAGCTAAAGAAGCTGAGTTATTAAAAATATAATAAATACTCTTGCTAAGAGCAAAGCTTTAGTGAGAGGAATTTTTACTGGACTTTGTTCAGTAAAAAGGAGATATTAGATGAATTTAGAAAAAATTTACAGAGATGCTGGAGCATATTTAGAAGGACATTTTCTTTTAAGTAGTGGTAAGCACTCACAGTTTTATCTTCAAAGTGCAAAAGTTTTAGAAGACCCAAAAGTAGCTGAAGAGTTAGCTTCTAGATTGGCTGAAATGATTAAAAAAAGTGGCGTTCAAGTTGACACAGTTTGTGCACCTGCTCTTGGTGGAATCCTTGCAGGGTATGAGCTTGCTCGTGCTTTGGGTGTTAGATTTATCTTTGCTGAGCGTGTTGAAAAGGTAATGACTATAAGACGTGGTTTTGAAGTACAAAAAGGCGAGAAAGTCCTTATGTGTGAAGACATCATCACTACTGGTGGTTCTGTTTTAGAAGCTGCTTCACAAGTAGAAAAACAAGGTGGAGAAGTTGTTGCATTTGCTGCTCTTGCAAATCGTGGATTTTGTAAACGTGTTGGTAATGAAAATGATGCAAAGCCTACATGTAAACTTCCAAATGATGTTCCTTTTTTCGCTCTTGGTGATTTTGAATTTGATGTTTACGACGAAGAGAACTGTCCTTTATGTGTTGATGGAAGTAAAGCTTTCAAACCTGGCAGTAGAGGAAACTAGTAACTTATGAGTAGATGGAGAGATATAAAAAAAGGCAAAGTCACCCAAACAGAGGTTAAACCAAAACCTCTTAATTTTACTATCGCTCCACCTGTCAATAGAGTTAAAGCTTTTATAACCGATACTTTTATGCTTCTTATGCCTCTTTTATATGTAGTTTTTTATTTGATTATGGGATCTCGTGAAGAGTTTGCTGAGCATATGCTCGCTGGATGGGCATATGTATTCGTTCCTCATTTTTTTATTATTGTTGTTTTTTGGTTTTTTAAAGGACAAACACCAGGTTATAAAGCATATAGTATAAAACTAGTAGACAACAACCTACAACGCCCAAGCCTATCTCAACTCATAGTTAGATACTTTGCATTTGCACTTTCTACTATTTTAGTTGCCGGTTTATTTTTGGCAATTGCACGAAAAGATAAAAAAACACTACACGACATGATTTCAGGAACAATGCTAATACAGATAGAAGACTAAATTGATTTTTTTTAAAATATCTGCTTTCTTTTTCTCCTACTTTAGTGTCACTGCAATATATGTAATTTTTATGCCAAAAATGCTACAAATGGTTGGTTATAGTACCATGCAAATAGGGATGGTTTTTGCACTTGCTCCACTTATGCGTTTTATTGTACCATTCGCATTTTTGAAGCATATAGAATTGACAAAAAAAGTTTTTCATATTGCACTTATAGCTATACTTTTTGGTGCTATACTTTTTTACTTAACAATAGAAAATTTTTATCTTTTCATGATTCCCAATATGATTATTGGAGCTGCTGCTGGACTAATTTTACCATACATAGAAACCTATGCCATGGAGCATTTGGGTAAAAAAAGATTTGGAAGGTCACGACTATATGGCTCACTTGGATTTATGCTTTTGGGTATTGTACTAGCAAGAGAGTTAGATAGTTATGTGATAGGACTTAATTTCTACATAGTTTTTGTTTTTATTATGCTCATTTTTGGACTTGCTATTACTCAGAAAAATGAAGACTTTAGACATAAAACAAAAAATGACAATGATGAAAAATTTGAACTTAAAAAAGTAGCATATTTATGGGTCAGTCTATTTTTTATGCAAATAAGTTTTGGAACATTTTATAACTTTTTTACTATCTATGAAACTGACCGTGGTGTAAGTTTAGAAATGGTTAGTTATCTTTGGGCATTTGGTGTGATTTGTGAAATAGTTTTCTTCTACTTTCAAGCACCTCTACTAAAACTTAACCTACTTAAAATACTCAAATTTTCAGTCTTTGTCACAATAATTAGATGGCTTTTACTATTCTTTTTCCCTGAGTCACTTACTATCTCATTTATTGCTCAGTCATTTCATGCTGTTTCATTTGCTTTACATCATACAGTAGCAATCAGTTTTTTATATACAGTTTATCAAAATAGAAAACTTGCAGCCCAATTTTATTATGGTTTCTCTTTTGGTCTTGGTGGATTTGTAGGAGCACTGTTGGCTGGGTATTTTTATGGGGACTATCTTTATTTGTATGCTTCAGTTATGGCCCTACTCTCTTTTATAGCACTTTTCAAAGTAGACTCTACTTTGCTGAAACAAAATCCCTAAAATATATATCTTCAATAGC
>DQTM01000119.1 GCA_015662785.1 Sulfurospirillum arcachonense
GCTGGCGTACAGTTTAAAACGCGCGAAGTGTATGAAGTAGGCTCTAAAGTAGATGTGGTCTATACAGTGAATGAAAATCACTTTAGAGGGAATGTGAGCTTACAGTTGATGGTGGAGAAGATTCTAATTTAAAGCGTTTAATCTCTATTCACATAGGATTTCCAGTATTCTTTTATAGCCTTATCCATATAGTTTTCTATAGTTTTTTGTTCTTTGTCTAGCTCAACTTGATCAGGGAATGTAGTTTCATTAAATAATTCAATCAAATCCTCATCTCTAATTTTACGACCAGTATTAATATGTTCTATAATTCGGTTGAGTGTTATAACGATATACGTATAGTTGTCTTTAGTTAATGATTCTTCTACGACATGTTCAATTTTACCATCTGTTAAAAACTTAGGGATATCTTCATAATTTAATGACCACATTATAAATTCACCAACAGCCTTTGTTGCCCAACCAGCACCTCCCTCAAACATACAGAACTCACTTTTTTTATATTCTTTACTTGTTAAAAAGAACAATAAAGTATTATCTTTAGTTATACTCTCTTTTACCTGATGTGATAAGGATTTTTTATTTTCATAATCTTCTTTTTTCCCATCTTTCGATGTATAAAAAAACTCACTTTCCCTAGCTCCACATTTTAACAGTAGCTGATATAAAAAACTTGTGAACTTTGCATTAGCATGTGCATGAGATAAAAAGACTACATACTCATCCTTAATAATATCACCTTTTAATTTATTACTTATCGTTTTTGTAAGTTCCACCTTCTCTTCAGAAGTCACTTTGTCACCTAGGCAGTTTAATTCTGCTTCAAGTTCTTGCGTAAATTGTTTCTTTGCCGCTGTATCTCTTTTGTCTTGAGATTCCTTCTGAGATTCTTTAATCTTGTTAGCCAAAGTATTACGTTTTTTTATCAGGTCTTGTATTATTGGTTCAACTAAGTTCTTTAATAACTGTATTCTATCATCATGTTCATCCATGCTTTGTCTATTAGAGGTTGCAATATCTGGTAAATTGTCATCATCTAATATATCAAAACTAAGTTCACCTTCAATGTAATTTACAAAAGCTTGATTATTGTCTATTACGTTTAAGAAGTTTTCTATTGCAAGTTTATTTCTGACATATAATCTAAGTTGATTTGGGTTGTAACCATTACTTTTTTCAAAATTTGAATCATTGTTTTTTGCAACAGCTTTATCTACACTACTATGTATCCCTATCCAACCTTCTAAATTATATTGAATTTTTTTAGTTTTTCTATCTGTATTCTTATACTCATATTCATTTTGAATATGTGTATTTTCTACTTCAAAAGTATGTACACCTTGAATAGGTAATTTATCATCTTCTGTAAAGTTTGACATTTCAATTTCATGTTTATAATTTTTGCCACCAGTTACTTTTTTCGTAAAAGGTATTTCAAGAGACTTCGTTAAGAGTCTTGTGTATTCCTTTTCTAAAGACATCTTTCCAGAGTTTGAATATTCAATAAAAGCCATATTACCAAATGCTATACTTTTTTCTACATCTTTAAATATTATATTTTCTTCTCCATTATAAACACAAAGCTTTATTTTTTTATTGACTGTATTCAATGAAAAATAATTAGAAAGCTTTTGTGCTAATGCCTCAAAGGCAACAATACCTTTTCCACTTAGATTAACTTGTGTAAGTTTTAAAAATGTTCCAGTTTCAAATTTATTCCATTGTTCTGAACAAGTAAGAGGTATATCATCATTTACAAATTTTAATGAAGGCGTTGTATCTATCTCCTCTATATTTTCAACGTAAGACATTTGCCATTTTTGTAAAGGTTCTTTTTCAGTTTTGGTCAATATAAAATACTCTTCTGATAAATAGAGAGCAGCTAATTTACCTATCCCTTTTCTACCCATAGGATTTCTTTTTTTAACTTCTTTGTTACTTCTTTTGTTATATCCAACTTTTACGTATGTGGTAATTTCTTCGTTAGTCATTCCGGTTCCGCTATCAAATATCTCAATAACAGATTTATGTTTATTGCGTATATCAATAAAGACATAGACTTCTTCTGCGTTGGCATCAAAACCGTTTGCTACAAGCTCAGAGATAGCACTCCATGCATTAGAATAGAGACTCTTCCCTAATAGTTTCATTGCGAGCCAGCCGAAAGTAAAATCGACCTTTGAATTCTTTTCGTTCACAGAAATCCCTTGATATCAAATTATAGTCAATTTCTTACAATATTATTTATTTTACATAAATTATACTGAATAAAAATAAACTTCTCTGATTAAATAAAATTTAAAAAATGTTTCCCAAAATGATAAGCCATTTTTGGAGGAACAGCATTGCCTATTTGACGTCCTTTAACAACAGATGAACCGAAAAATATATAATCATTTGGAAATGATTGCAACAATGCACCTTCTTTAAAGGACATGGCTCTATCCTGCTCTGGATGGCCATGTCTACCTGAGCTATAGGTATAAAACTTAGTTGTTATGGTTGGTGCAGGTTTATCCCATGAAAGTCTTCCGTATGAATTTCCAAAACCTTTTATACCTTTGTGGCAAGGGGGTACTAGAGATTCATCTGTCCAATCAAATCTACCTCCTCCATTATGAGGAGTTTGTTTTAAGCGTCTTATGTTTATTTCTTCTAGGTTGCTTGCAGAATGATTTATGAGCTTAGGATGTGTTTCCCCAGCATTTATTTTTGGTAATTTAAAAATAGTATCTTTTACAGTTAAAAATTTTTCATCTTCTATAATATGTTTTGGAAAGGTAATTTCATTGTGTCTTGAAGCAAAGAGTACAAACCTTTTTCTGTCTTGAGGAACTTCAAAGTATTTTGTATTCACAACATCAGCTTCAACACTATATGAATTGTCATGTAAAGTGTCTTCAAACTCTTGGTAGACATGAGGTTCACGTTTTTTGATACCAGGTACATTTTCCATAAATACAAAGTCTGGGTTTGTCTCTCTCACTAATCTTTCAAATTCTAAAAGTAAACTACGTCTTTCATCTACATCTTTTTGTCTATGATTACGTGTGGAAAAAGCTTGACAAGGAGCACATCCAGCCAAGAGAAAATAGTAGTCTTCATAGCCTTTTAAAAGTTCAAAAATATCATTACCAGTGACATCACGAATATCTTTATATATAAATTTAGATTTATTATTATGTTCATAAGTCTCTTGGGCAGTATGGTCTAAGTCTATACCCGCAATAACATTAATACCAGCGTCAAGTAGTCCACGACTTAGTCCACCTGCACCTGCAAATAGGTCAATGGCAACAATGCCTTTGTATTTTTTGTTATTTTTCATAGGTAGATTATATTATATTATGAGGTTGAATATCTTTAAATAGTATGATATATGAAAATCAATTTGACAAAACAAAATATATAACCTATAATATAGGTAATAAAAACTATAAAGTAGGTAATATGTTAGAAGCATTATTTGGTTCAAA
>DQTM01000228.1 GCA_015662785.1 Sulfurospirillum arcachonense
CAAGATATAAAATCACCTTTAAAACACAACTCTTTTACAGAATTTTTCTATGGAATTGGAAAGATAGTAATAGAGTCCAAAAAAACACTTATTAATTTTTTCTCTTTTGTTGGAGGGCTTACTGAAGCAGTTGGTGTTTTAGTTTTTAAACCTCAAAATATAAGATTTAAAGCCATATTTTATCATCTTGAAAATAGTGGTTTAAAAGCACTTCCTATCATACTTCTTACCTCTTTTCTTATAGGTATTGTTATAGCCTTTCAAGGGGCGGTTCAGCTTGAAAAATTTGGAGCAAATATATTTATAGTAGAAATGGTTACAATTTCTGTAACAAGAGAGCTCGCACCACTTATAACGGCTATTGTTATTGCAGGGCGTAGTGCATCTTCTTATACGGCTGAAATTGGTGTGATGAAAATCACAGAAGAGATAGATGCTATGAAAACGATGGGTTTTTCAGTATGGAATTTTCTTATCATTCCTAGAGTATTTGCACTTATGATTTCTCTTCCTTTAGTTGTATTCTTTGCAGATGTTGTCTCTATTTTTGGTGGCATGGTTGTTGCTTCACTTCAACTTGGAATTAGTTTTGAAGAGTTTGCAAATCGTATGCAAGAGAGTGTTGAAATAAAGCACGTTATCATTGGACTTATAAAAGCACCTATTTTTGGTTGGATTATCGCAGTTATCGGTTGTTTTAGGGGATTTCAAATTAGTAGTAGCACTGAGAGTGTTGGAAAATATACTACTATTAGTGTTGTAAATGCCATTTTTTGGGTGATTGCTATGGACGCTGTTATTTCTGTGTTTTTAACGGAGTTAGGATTATGAGTAACGTAGTAGTTGCAAAAAATATAGTTACTAGGTTTGGCTCAAATATAGTTCATAATGATGTGAGTTTTGAGATAAAACAAGGTGAAATTTTTGGACTTCTTGGAGGAAGTGGAAGTGGAAAAACTACTCTTTTAAGAGAGATGATACTTCTACAAAAATATAGTGCAGGCTCTTTACATGTATTAGGGTTCGATACTAAAAATCTAAGGGATTTTAAGGCAGATGAACTTAGAAGTAGATGGGGAGTTTTATTTCAATTTGGAGCGCTTTTTAGCTCTTTAAGTGTACTTGAAAATATTTCTATTGCTTTGAAAGAGTATACCAATCTTTCTAGTAGTGCCATAAAACAAGCAGCATTGATGAAGCTAAAGATGGTTGGACTTCCTCAAAGTGCAGCATACCTTTATCCAAGTGAGCTTAGTGGCGGTATGAAGAAGCGTGTAGGCCTTGCACGTGCTCTTATTCGTGATCCAAAACTTCTGTTTTTAGATGAGCCTACAAGTGGACTTGACCCAAAGAGTGCTAGGGATTTTGATGAACTCATAGTCGCTCTTCGTGATACTTTGGGAATAACTGTTATAATGGTAACACATGATAAAGATACTATAAGTACTGTATTAGATAGGTTTATTATTTTAGGTGATACTAAAATGCAATTTATTGGGGATATAGATGCTTTGAAAGCTAGTGATAACGAAAATTTGAAAGAGTTTACAGATGGAAAATAGAGTTAGTTACATTCTAATTGGACTTTTTGTTTTTATACTTGGTTTTTCTACTGTAGGGTTTGTCCTTTGGTTAGGAAAATATGCACAGAGTGAAAACTATCATTACTACAAGGTGATTACAACACAGAGTGTTTCAGGGTTAAATCCTAAAGCACCAGTAAAACTTAGAGGTGTAAGTGTAGGTGAAGTAAAAGACATTTATATAAATAGCAATAACTCTGAAGAGGTTGTTGTTCTTATAAAAGTCAAAGAAGATACTCCCATAAAAGAAGACACACACGCACTCATAAATCTTCAAGGTATTACAGGTTTGAGTTATATAGAGCTTGAGGGTGGTGAACATGAGTCTAAACAGTTAAAAACTGGTAAAGATGACAATGAGTATGGAGTGATAAGAACCCAAGATTCTATTATAGAGAGAGTTGATAAAACTTTAACAAACATAGGCAACAAAACCAATAGGATGTTAGATAAAACCAATGAAGTAATGAGTCAGGAAAACCTAGAAAACTTTGAAAAAATATTGGCTAATTTAGTAGAAGTAACTGCAGCTATGAGCAAAACTCTTGAGATGGTATATTCAAAAGATAAGCAGATAGATGAGGTACTTCAAAAAGGAAAAGAGTTTGAGATAGCTGTTATAAAATCAGCAGATGAAGTAAGAAAAATGGCGAAAAATATAGGAATTTCAAGTCACGAAACGCTTATAAGTATGCAAGAAGCCTCAGCTACCACTACAAGAGTTATGAGTGCACTTGATGACAAACTAAAAGAGGGAAAACTTGACATAGACGTCATAGTAAGAGAAAACTTGCTTCCTTTTCAGAATGATTTGAATGATTTAAGAACATTGATTATTGAAACTAAAGAGTTTGTTAGCGAACTTAGAGATAGTCCAAGTGATCTATTTTTCAAAGAGACAAATTTAGATTTAGCACCCTCAGAGGAGAAGAGATGAGATACATAGTTTTAATAGCACTTTTACTTTTTACAGGCTGTAGCATAAAAGATGTTGAGATTAAGCCTTCAAACTATAGATTAGAACCAAATTATCCTTTATATGTAGAGAAATCAAAAGATGATAGAGTTCTAAGGGTTCAAAGAGTTGAGGGCGATAGTGCTGTTATGACTCGCTCAATTTTATATAAAAAAGATGGAGCTTTAAAACCTTACAAGTATGGAAGATGGAGTGAACTACCCTCTACAAGATTGCAAGAAATATTTATAGAGTCGATTGAAAAGCAGAAAATCTTTAGAGCAACTGTGTCAAGTCGATCATATGCAATGGCTGATTTGATTTTGGAGAGCAACCTTGAAAACTTTGAAGAGGTTTATGACAAAGATAAACCATATGTTCAAGTAAAGATTAGATTCAGACTCATAGAGAGACAAGGAGCTGAGATAGTCGGTTCTGTTTTAATTGATTCACTCTACCCTGTTGAGCAAAAAGAGGCGAGTGGGGTTGTTTTAGCATTTAACAAAGCAGTAGAAAAAGTTGTAATAGATTTGATAGGATGGTTAAATGAGCAAAGATAATGGATTTGATATACATAAACTTTGGATAAGCCTAGCAGCATTTGTAATAGTCATAGCAGGAGTCAAAGCAGCTTCTTCTATAGTGATTCCATTTTTGTTGTCTATATTTATAGCAACTGTGAGTGCACCTGCTATTTTTTGGTTAGAAAAACTTAAATTCCCTCGTATACTTGCATTCTTAACAGTACTATCTTTTGTAGTTTTTATGCTTTTTGGGTTTGGGTATATTCTATCTACTTCAGTAGATAGCTTTTTATCAAATACACCTCAATATACAGCAAAAATTATGGATATGATAGGCTCTTTCAAGGAGGTGCTTGATCGGTTTGGTATAGAGATATCAAAGGCTGATTTAGAAGCTATGTTTGACCCTTCAGGACTTCTTAACTTTGCTGGAGGATTTTTAAAATCTTTTAGTACAGTTATTTCTAAGTCATTTATCATCTTTTTGGGTGTTACATTTATGCTTTTTGAAACTTCAAGTTTGAGAACAAAGATGTATCTTCTCTCATGTCAAGATGAATCTGGTGATAATCCATTTGAAAAATTTAGTCAAAAACTCAATAGTTACCTTGCTATCAAAACAGTTATTAGCCTTATAACAGGAGTTATTATTACTATTGGGCTTACTGTTATCGGAGTAGATTTTGCACTTCTTTTAGGTGTTATAGTATTTTTATTAAATTATATACCAAGTATCGGCTCAGTCATAGCAGCAGTTCCCGCAGTCTTAGTGGCTTTAGTTGGACTTGATATGAGTAGCGTTATGTGGGTAATAGCCCTTTATTTAACAGTCAATATAGTAATGGGCAATGTAATAGAACCACGCTATATGGGAAAAGGTTTAGGACTTTCAGTAGTAATTATCTTCTTTTCACTTATCTTTTGGGGTTGGGTTTTAGGCTCCGTTGGTATGTTTTTAGCAGTACCTTTAAGTATGACAATAAAAATAGCATTTGAATCACATCCATCAACAAGAGCAATCGCAATGTTATTAAGCTCAGTAGATAAAGATTCACAATCAAAACACAGTTAAAAGGTAAGATTTCATTATGAAAAAAATTATATTTAGTTTGATATTTTTAGTAGTGACAATGTCAGCAAAAACAGATTTCTCAGAGATGAGTACTGAAGAGCTTTTGGCGATGATAGGTTATGTAAAACCTGCAAATCAAAAAAGCTTTAACAAAGAGCTTGAGATTAGATACCCTAAGATGAGTG
>DQTM01000065.1 GCA_015662785.1 Sulfurospirillum arcachonense
CCATTTTTGATAGCACATTGAACTTGCAGTAAATCCTCAAAATCTATCTTCTCTTTTTTTAAACAAGCCTCTTTATAGACAATCAAACTACTTTCCAAAATATCAGCAAAACCATAAAGTTCAAAGTTCTCTTTTAGACCATCAAAAAACCTAGAAAGCGTCTCACAGCTTGTTCCATTTTTAGAAGCGATATACTCAATGGTCGTCAAAATATTTTCACTCGTTGCTAAACTCTTGTACTCTTGACATATTACGCCATAAGCCGACATAGCCTTTGTGTGGTTGGGTCTGCTTGGCAAAAGAATATCCAACAAAATATTGGCATCAAAAAATATCTTACTCATACTTCTCTGCTTTTATCGCTTGATGAGATTTGTTTGTCATATCAGCACCATCTCCAAACTCTCCCACAAAGTCAAACATGGCTCTTCTTTTTTTCTCTATCTTCTCTTGCTCTTTTTGCTTAAGAAACTCCAATACAATATCAGCATACTCCTGTTTTACAAAAAGCCCTTTTTTAGTTTTGGTTTTTTTATCAAGTAGCATCAAAACATCAGCAGGAATATACCCACGAATAAAATCACGAAATGAAATTTGTTGAATTGTCATTTTATTTCCTTATTGTCATTTTTGTTTTTATATTGACTATTATAGTGGGTTAGTAGGATTTTGTCAATCCTGAACTTCTATAACAATCCAAGAAATCCAATTTAATTCAATTATACTTCACTTATCAAATAAAACATTTGAAAAATTAAATCTAGGAGAAAGAGATGTTTGCTAAAAAATTATTAAAAGTTGGGTTGGTTGCGTTATTTACATTGAATGTGCTTTATGCTGATACTGTTAGGATTACAAAAGATACTGCTAATGTGCGTTCAGGTTCGAGTACTAATTATAGAGTTATAGGTAAAGCTCATAAAGGAGATGGGTATAATTTGTTAACTACAAAAGGTAATTGGGCAAAAATATCTTTTAGAGGAAGGTCAGGATGGATTTCTAAATCTTTAGTTGATATAGAGGAGGATGTAGAAGAAGTTACTAGTGGAGGATGTTATAGTGCTACAGCTACATCAGCTGTAATGGATGTAGGTGCTACAGCACTTTGTTGTGCATATACAGGAGCTATCGGTTGCGTGATTTGTGCTATAGGTGCAGGTGCCGCAACCTATCTTGTTGATGATACTTTAGTAGGAATAGTGTGTGATTAATTCAAAACCAAATTTAATTATTCTCTTAGTTCTTGCCCCTTTGTTAGGGGCTATTTTACAAGCTATTGTTTCTAATTTTATAGGAGTTGAATACAAACATCTTACATTTATATTTATAATTGTAAACCTTGGTTTAGCCTATTACGATGAAGATAGACTAAAACTAACAGGAGAATATAGCTCAACACTAGGCTCTCCTGCTCTTGTTCCACTATATCTATATAGAAGAGCCAAGCTTTTAAAGCACTCTTATGGTTATGCTGTTATTTGGACTATTTTGTGTATTGGGGTTGTATTGACTCCACACGATATGATGAAAGAATTAGCTTGGATAATAACATTTCAACAATAAAAAATATAGATTAAATCCCACTATAAGTTTTGTCTAATATAATTTAATAAAACATAAAATAGAGGGGTAGCCATGATAGATTATGATGAAGCTGTTGATTATAGAAAATACAATTTATCAGATACTAAAAAGTTTACAATTATGGTCAAAACATTTCCAAAGTTGTTTGAGAGTGAAAAGATATTTGCCACAAAAATATTTGTGAGTCATTCATCTGTCAACCATTGGATGAATCACAAAACAAGCAAAATAAAAGCAACAGCCAAGTCAGAAATATCTAATATTTTTAATTTGGTTTACAGTGTATGGGAAGATAGTTTTTCTTGTGAAGAGAATTTTGAAGAAGAGTTATCCAATTATAAAAAAGTCCGAAAAAACAAAAATATAATAGAGAGACATATTATGAAGCCTATAGAAAATAAACAACCACTATCTCTTTTTGAACAAGCAAAAGAGTATAGAAAACAAAAAAAAGTCAAAGAGGCATTGGAGTTACTTGAACAGATAGATGCTGATATGTCATCATTTAAATACAAGCACTACAATGAGATAGCACATCTAAAAGCGATTTTGCTATCTGATGATACCATTCAAGATTGGGATGGGGCTATTGATATTTTAAGAAAGTTATATTTTAGTGCAGAGTATCATCTTGAAGAGCCTGAAATAATTACACTCATCGCATCAAACTACAAAAGAAAAGCCCTATATTGTCCAAATACAAAAAATTACAAAGAGATGGAAGATGTTGATATGGATTTGATAGCAAGTGCTTTAATCCTCTATTATGAAGCATATGAAGAGAAAGATAGTCAACAAAAATATTATGATGCTCTTAATTACGCCTATCTATATAATATATCCAATACCATAGAGTCAAAAGAGATAGACCATGAGCGAATCAAAAAGCTATATAGTGATTTTTCAAAACAGTGGAGAGTAGATGAGTGTAGTTGGTGGGAGGTTATAAGTAGAGCAGAGTTTTTAATGCTGTTAGGAGAGATAGAGAGAGCTATATCAACAATGGATTATTTTTTAGAGACACACAGCCTGTCGCCATCTGAAATAGATGCTACTTTTAGACAACTAAAACTATATATACACTTTACACAAGACCAAAATGCCATAAAATTTCATCAATACCTAGAAGAGTCTTGGAGTTATATAGCAAAATCCAAAAAATCCAATAATGAACTATTATAATTTGACTATCACTTAAAAGTGAAATTTAAATCTAGGAGTCAAAGATGAAAACAAAGTTGTCTATTGCACTTATTTCATTATTGTTGGTTACGAGTACTGTTGAAGCAGGGAAATGGAACGCACTTAAAGCTGTAGGTGGTTGGTTAACCAAAAAAGCTAGTGAAAAGTCTATGTTCACATGGGTAGTTGGAGCAGCAGTGCTTCCTGTCTTAGTTCAAGCAGGATTATGTCCAACAAAGGATTTTCCTGTAGAGGATGAGATTGAAGAAGCAGGTAAAAATGGTGCCGATAGCTATCAAACACATGTATGTCGTAATGATGCTGATAAACTTGTACCTTTACCAAGAAATGTTAAAAGATGTCCCTATGGGGATGACCCTACACTGTATGCTGGACCAATTGTCAAAATGAAAAGATAAGACTAATTTTTAGATATTGAAAAATATTACTTATGTTATAATCTCTTCTATTCAAATAATAAAGGGCTAGGGGCTTATGAGGCAAAAGCAATACGATATCTTTATTAGCTATTCATCAAAAGATAGTCATATTGCTTTTATGCTTTGTGAAGCTTTAGAAAATAAAGGTCTTATTTGTTGGATAGCTCCAAGAGATGTAGAAGCTGGTCACTATGCTGATTCTATTGTTGAGGGGGTTGAGTCTAGTAAACTCTTTGTTCTTCTTTTTTCTCAAAATTCTAATGACTCCAGACCTGTATTAAATGAGCTTGAAATGGCAATGGCTAGTAAACTTCTTATTATACCTGCTCGTATAGAAGAAGTCTTACCATCTAAAGCCATGAAATTTTATTTGATGGCTACACATTGGTTTGATATTTTTGAACCTAAATCTGTGAAAGACTTTCATAAGTTTGTATCAATGGTTAAAGGCAATTTAGGGGAGTCTAAAAAGGTATCTATTGAAAATGTTGAACCTCAAAAAATGGAAATAATATGGCTTGAAGCAGAAGCAGAAAAAAAGAAAAATATTTTATCTTTCAAGAATATTTTAATTTCTATAAGTGTTTTAATTGTTATTCTAGCACTTTCTTATATTCTAATAGAAGAAAAAACTCAAAATGCAGTAATAAGCCCTGTAAAACTAAAAGCTCTAATTGATTTTAATAAAAGTATTAAAAATAAGGATTTAACAAAAAAACTTATTAAAGAGACTAAAGAGAAAGAGCATTGGAAAGAAGAATATTTCAAACTAAGGGAAAAATATAAAAAGTATTCTACATTAATAGTTCAAGCAGAAGAAATTAAAAAGACAAAAGGTTATGAAGAAGCAGTTAATTTTTATATGAATATCAAAGAAAGTAACTATAGAGCTGCTGTAAATCAATATATATTACCTAAGAATATAGAGAATGCTATAGATTATGATTATACTGGTAATGCTAGTATAATCGAATCTAATACTAATCCAAA